>NZ_PCQC01000009.1:132197-227757 GCF_002979955.1 Pseudomonas sp. MYb2 | reverse complement strand
GGGGCGGGTGTTCACAAGATCTCGGTTCACCACAAATCCAAGTGGGAGTGAGCCTACTCGCGATGGCGTCCGGTCAGGCAACATCTTCATTGCCTGACCCAGCGCCATCGCGAGCAGGCTCACTCCCACAGGGGGACAGTGTTGCAGGCATAAAAAAACCCGCCTGAACAGGCGGGTTTTTTATCGGCTAAGCGAAGATCACTCTTCGATGTTGCCCATGGCGGTGGTGTTGAAGCCGCCGTCGACGTACATGATTTCACCGCTGATGCCCGACGCCAGGTCGGAGCACAGGAAGGCGCCGGCGTTGCCGACTTCGTCGATGGTGACGTTGCGACGCAGCGGGGTTTGCGCTTCGTTGGCGGCCAGCATCTTGCGGAAGTTCTTGATGCCCGAAGCTGCCAGGGTACGGATCGGGCCAGCCGATACGCAGTTGACGCGGGTGCCGTCCGGGCCCAGGGAGCCGGCCAGGTAACGTACGCCAGCTTCCAGCGAAGCCTTGGCCATGCCCATCACGTTGTAGTTCGGCATGGTGCGCTCGGCGCCCAGGTACGACAGGGTCAGCAGGCTGCCGTTGCGGCCTTTCATCATTTCGCGACCGGCTTTGGCCAGGGCCACGAAGCTGTAGGCGCTGATGTCGTGAGCGATGCGGAAACCGTCACGGGTGGTGGCTTCGGTGAAGTCGCCGTCCAGTTGGTCGCCCGGGGCGAAACCAACGGAGTGGACGATGCAGTCCAGGCCATCCCACTTCTTGCTCAGTGCTTCGAAGACCTTGGCGATTTCTTCATCGCTGGCCACGTCGCACGGGAAGCACAGCTCAGGGCTCGAACCCCAGCCTTGGGCGAATTCTTCAACACGACCTTTCAGTTTGTCGTTCTGATAAGTGAAGGCAAGCTCAGCGCCCTCGCGATGCATGGCGGCAGCGATGCCGGATGCGATGGACAGCTTGCTGGCGACACCGACGATCAGTACGCGCTTACCGGCGAGAAAACCCATGTGTTGCTCCTCTTTCAGGTTATTGCGCAGTGGCTGGTGCCAAAAAAGCGGCTTCCAGCAACTGCTGTGTATACGGATGTTGGGGGGCGGCAAAAATACTTTGCGCGTCTCCCTGTTCGACCACTTGGCCATGCTTGACCACCATCAACTGGTGGCTCAGCGCTTTGACGACAGCCAGGTCATGGCTGATAAACAAATACGTCAGGTTGTACTTGGCTTGCAGTGAACGCAACAGCTCCACCACTTGCCGCTGCACCGTGCGGTCGAGCGCCGACGTCGGCTCGTCCAGCAGGATCAGCGCCGGTTTCAGCACCAAAGCCCGGGCAATGGCGATTCGTTGCCGTTGCCCACCGGAAAATTCGTGGGGGTAGCGGTGCCGGGTTTCCGGATCCAGACCTACCTCCTTCAATGCCGCAATAATCGCCGCTTCCTGTTCCTCGGCGCTGCCCATCTTGTGAATCCGCAGGCCTTCGCCAACGATATCGCTGACGCACATGCGCGGGCTCAGGCTGCCAAACGGGTCCTGAAACACCACCTGCATCTCCCGACGCAACGGGCGAACCTCGTTCTGCGTCAGGCAGTCTAGCTGCTTGCCTTCAAAGCGGATCGCGCCTTTGCTGCCGATCAGCCGCAAAATCGCCAGACCCAGCGTGGATTTGCCGGAACCGCTTTCCCCCACAATCCCCAAGGTCTGACCCTGAGGCAGGCTGAAATTGATGCCGTCCACTGCCTTGACGTGATCCACCGTGCGCTTGAGCAGGCCTTTCTTGATCGGGAACCAGACTTTCAGGTCCTCGACTTCAAGCAGCGGTGCGCCGATTTTATTGCTCGCCGGGCCTCCGCTGGGCTCCGCGCCGAGCAATTCCCGAGTGTACGGATGCTGCGGCGAACGGAACAGCTCTTCGCACGATGCCTGTTCGACGATGCAACCGCGCTGCATGACACATACGCGATGCGCAATTCTTCGCACCAGGTTCAAATCGTGACTGATCAGTAACAGCGACATGCCCAATCTGGCCTGCAATTCCTTAAGCAAATCGAGGATTTTCAGCTGAACGGTTACGTCCAGAGCGGTGGTCGGCTCGTCGGCAATCAGCAGTTCCGGCTCGTTGGCCAGCGCCATGGCGATCATCACGCGCTGGCGCTGACCGCCGGACAATTCGTGGGGCAGGGCCTTGAGGCGCTTGTGCGGCTCGGGGATGCCGACCATCTCCAACAGCTCCAGCGTGCGCTTGGTCGCGACTTTGCCGGTCAGGCCCTTGTGGATGCCGAGCACTTCGTTGATCTGCTTCTCGATCGAATGCAGTGGGTTCAGCGAGGTCATTGGCTCCTGAAAAATCATTGCAATGCGATTGCCGCGAATATGGCGGATGGTCTTTTCGCTCAGGCCCAGCAGGTTTTGCCCGGCGTAATTAATACTGCCGGCGGGATGACGGGCCATCGGGTAGGGCAGCAAGCGCAGGATCGAATGCGCAGTCACCGATTTGCCCGAGCCGGATTCGCCGACCAACGCGAGGGTTTCACCGCGCTTGATGTCGAAACTCACGCCTTCAACGACCCGGTGTACGCGCTCGCCAAAACCGAATTCGACGGCGAGGTCGCGCACTTCGATCAGATTGTCCTGATTCATTTCACTTCCTCGGGTCGAAGGCATCGCGAGCGGACTCGCCGATAAACACCAGCAAACTCAACATCAACGCCAACACGGCAAAGGCACTCATGCCCAGCCACGGCGCTTGCAGGTTGGATTTGCCTTGGGCGACCAGTTCCCCCAGCGACGGACTGCCGGCCGGCAAACCGAAACCGAGGAAGTCCAGCGCGGTGAGGGTGCCGATGGCGCCGGTGAGGATGAACGGCATGAACGTCATGGTCGAGACCATCGCGTTGGGCAGGATATGGCGGAACATGATCGCGCCGTTCTGCATGCCCAGCGCCCGCGCCGCGCGCACGTATTCGAGGTTGCGGCCACGGAGGAACTCGGCGCGCACCACGTCGACCAGGCTCATCCACGAGAACAGCAGCATGATCCCCAACAGCCACCAGAAATTCGGCTGCACAAAACTGGCGAGAATGATCAGCAGGTACAGCACTGGCAGCCCCGACCAGATTTCCAGAAAACGCTGCCCGGCCAGATCAACCCAGCCGCCATAGAAACCCTGAAGGGCGCCGGCAATCACGCCGATAATCGAACTCAACACGGTCAACGTCAGCGCAAACAGCACGGAAATGCGGAAACCGTAAATCACCCGCGCCAGCACATCGCGACCCTGATCGTCGGTACCGAGCAGGTTGTCCGCCGAGGGCGGGGCAGGGGCCGGGACTTTCAGGTCGTAGTTGATGCTTTGGTAGTTATAAGGAATCGGCGCCCACAGCACCCACGCATCCTTGGCCTTGAGCAGTTCGCGGATGTACGGGCTCTTGTAGTTGGCTTCCAGCGGAAATTCGCCGCCGAAGGTGGTTTCCGGGTAGCGCTTGATCGCCGGGAAGTACCAGTTGTTGTCGTAATGCACCACCAGCGGCTTGTCGTTGGCGATCAGTTCGGCACCGAGGCTCAGCCCGAACAGGATCAGAAACAGCCACAGCGACCACCAGCCACGCTTGTTGGCCTTGAACAGTTCGAAGCGGCGGCGGTTGAGAGGGGACAGGTTCATCTCAATGCTCCCGGCTTTCGAAGTCGATGCGCGGATCGACCAGGGTGTAGGTGAGGTCGCCGATCAGTTTCACCACCAGCCCGAGCAGGGTGAAGATGAACAGGGTGCCGAACACCACCGGGTAATCGCGGTTGATCGCCGCTTCGAAACTCATCAGGCCGAGGCCGTCGAGGGAGAAGATCACTTCCACCAGCAATGAGCCGGTGAAGAAAATCCCGATGAACGCCGACGGGAATCCGGCAATCACCAGCAGCATGGCGTTGCGGAACACGTGGCCGTAGAGCACGCGGTGGCGGGTCAGGCCTTTGGCTTTGGCGGTGACCACGTACTGTTTGTTGATCTCGTCGAGAAAGCTGTTTTTGGTCAACAGGGTCATGGTCGCGAAGTTACCGATCACCAGTGCCGTCACTGGCAATGCCAGGTGCCAGAAGTAATCGAGGATCTTGCCGCCGAAGCTCAGCTCATCGAAGTTGTTCGAGGTCAGCCCGCGCAACGGGAACCAGTCGAGATAACTGCCGCCGGCAAACACCACGATCAGCAGAATCGCAAAGAGGAACGCCGGGATCGCATAGCCGACGATGATCGCCGAACTGGTCCAGACGTCGAAGTGGCTGCCGTGTCGCGTGGCCTTGGCTATCCCCAGCGGGATCGACACCAGGTACATGATCAGCGTGCTCCACAGCCCCAGCGAGATCGATACCGGCATCTTTTCCTTGATCAGGTCGATGACCTTGGCGTCGCGGAAAAAGCTGTCGCCGAAATCCAGCTTGGCGTAGTTCTTGACCATGATCCACAGCCGTTCCGGGGCCGACTTGTCGAACCCGTACATGTGCTCGATTTCCTTGATCAGCGCCGGGTCCAGCCCCTGCGCGCCGCGATAGGACGAACCGGCCACCGACACCTCGGCACCGCCGCCGGCGATGCGGCTGGTGGCGCCTTCGAAGCCTTCGAGCTTGGCGATCATCTGTTCCACCGGGCCACCGGGCGCGGCCTGGATGATCACGAAGTTGATCAGCAGAATGCCGAACAGGGTCGGGATGATCAGCAACAGTCGCCGAAAAATATACGCCAGCATCTGATTACTCCGTGCCCACAGGGTCGGCTTGCAGTTTGGTTTCGACTTCTATCGCCGGTTTTGCGTTCGGCTTGACCCACCAGGTGTTGATGCCGATGTCATACTTGGGTGAGACCTTCGGGTGACCGATGTGATTCCAGTAAGCCACGCGCCAGGTCTTGATGTGCCAGTTGGGCACTACGTAGTAGCCCCATTGCAGCACGCGATCCAGTGCGCGGGCATGGGCCACGAGGCTTTTGCGCGAGTCGGCGTTGATCAGGTTCTCGACCAGTTGATCGACGATCGGATCCTTCAGGCCCATGGTGTTGCGGCTGCTGGCCTTGTCGGCAGCGGCGCTCATCCAGTATTCGCGCTGTTCGTTACCCGGCGAGTTGGACTGCGGAAAGCTGCCGACCATCATGTCGAAGTCTCGCGAGCGCACGCGGTTGATGTACTGCGAAACGTCGACGCGACGGATCACCAGATCAATGCCGAGGTCGCTGAGGTTGCGCTTGAACGGCAGCAAAACCCGCTCGAACTCGGTCTGCGCGAGTAAGAATTCAATCACTACAGGCTTGCCCGTAGCGTCGACCATCTTGTCGTCGACGATCTTCCAGCCGGCCTCTTGCAGCAGTTGATAGGCCTCGCGTTGCTGGGCGCGGATCATGCCGCTGGCGTCGGTCTTGGGGGGCTCGAACGCTTCGCTGAACACCTGCGCCGGTAGTTTGCTGCGGAACGGCTCGAGGATCGTTCGTTGATCAGCATCGGGCAGGCCGGTGGCGGCCATTTCCGAGTTCTCGAAGTAGCTGCGAGTGCGGAAGTAGGCGCCGTTGAACAGTTGTTTGTTGGTCCACTCGAAATCGAACAGCAACCCGAGCGCCTGACGCACCCGAACGTCCTGGAACACCGGACGGCGCAGGTTGAAGACAAACCCCTGCATGCCGGTCGGGTTGCTGTTGGCAATCTGCTCCTTGATCAACCGTCCTTCAGTGACGGCCGGAATGTTGTAGGCGTTGGCCCAGTTTTTTGCGGCCATCTCCAGCCAGTAATCGAACTGGCCGGCCTTCAAGGCTTCAAGGGCGACGGTGTTGTCACGGTAGTAATCGGTGGTCATCGTGTCGAAATTGTAGAAGCCGCGGTTGACCGGCAGGTCCTTGCCCCAGTAATCCTTGACCCGCTCGTAGCGCACCGAGCGTCCGGCCTTCACTTCGGCGACCTTGTACGGGCCGCTGCCCAGCGGAATTTCCAGGTTGCCCTTGTTGAAATCACGATCGGCCCACCAGTGTTTCGGCAGCACCGGCAACTGACCGAGGATCAGCGGCAACTCGCGGTTGTTGCTGTGCTTGAACTTGAACAGGACTTTCAGCGGGTCTTCGGCGATCACTTCGGACACGTCGCTGTAGTAGCCGCGAAACATCGGCGAGCCTTCCTTGGTCAGCGTGTTGAAGCTAAACACCACGTCGTCGGCGCGCACCGGGTGGCCGTCATGGAAGCGTGCTTCGGGGCGCAGGTAGAAGCGCACCCAGCTGTTGTCCGGGGCCTTTTCGATTTTGCCGGCGATCAGGCCGTATTCGGTGAACGGCTCGTCAAGGCTGTGCTTGGTCAGGGTGTCGTAGATCTGCCCGATGTCATCGGCCGGCACGCCTTTGCTGATGAACGGGTTGAGGCTGTCGAAGCCGCCGAATCCGGCCTGACGGAACACGCCGCCCTTGGGCGCGTCGGGATTCACATAATCGAAATGCTTGAAATCGGCCGGGTATTTCGGCGGCTCGTTGTACAGGGTCACGGCGTGTTGCGGGGCGGCAAAGGCCAGCCCGGCGAACAGTAAGCCGCTGGCCTGGAGGAGCAGGGCGCGGATAGGGTTCATCGATCTTTCTCCGAAGACTTCAGCCACCACGCGCTCAGGCCCAGGGTGAAGGGCGGCGTAGTGACGAAGGCCAACCGGTTGCGGTAGGCCAGACGGTGATAATTGAGGTACCAGTTGGGAATGCTGTAGTGCTGCCAGAGCAGCACGCGGTCGAGCGCTTTGCCGGCGGCAACCTGTTCGTCGCGGGTGCGTGCGGCGAGCAATTGTTCGAGCAGGTGATCGACCACCGGATTGGCGATCCCCGCGTAATTCTTGCTGCCCTTGACGTTCACCTGACTGGAGTGGAAGTACTGCCACTGCTCAAGGCCTGGGCTTAAGGTCTGGTTGAGCGTCATCGAGATCATGTCGAAATCAAATTGATCGAGGCGCTGTTTGTACTGCGCCCGATCCACGGTGCGCAGGCGCGCGTCGATGCCGATGCTGTTGAGGTTCTCGATGTAGGGCTGGTAGAGGCGCTCCAGGTTCGGATTGACCAGCAACAGCTCGAACCGCAGCGGTTGGCCTTCAGCGTTTTGCAGGCGCTGCCCGTTGAGCTTCCAGCCGGCTTCGGCGAGCAACGCCAATGCCTTGCGCATGGTTTCCCGGGGAATGCCGCGACCGTCGGTTTTTGGCAGAGTGAACGGTTCGGTGAACAGCTTGGCCGGCAGTTGTTCCTTGTACGGCTTGAGCATCAGCCATTCCCCCCCGACCGGCAGGCCGGAGGTTGTGAATTCACTGTTGGGGTAGTAACTGGTGGTGCGCTTGTAGGCATCGCTGAACAGTGCGCGGTTGGTCCACTCGAAGTCGAACATCAGGCCCAGCGCTTCGCGGGTCTTCACATCGGCGAAGGTGGCGCGGCGGGTGTTCATGAACAGGCCCTGACTCTGGGTCGGGATCTGATGCGGAATCTGCGCCTTGATCACGTCGCCACGGCGTATCGCGGGGAAGTTGTAGCCGTTGGCCCAGTTCTTCGCCTGATGCTCGATGTAAATGTCGAATTCGCCAGCCTTGAACGCTTCGAAGGCGACATCGCTGTCGCGGTAGAACTCGACTTCCATGCGATCGAAGTTGTACTTGCCGCGATTGACCGGCAAGTCCTTGCCCCAGTAATCCTTGACCCGTTCGAAGATCAACTGCCGGCCCGGCGTGACCGAGGTGATGCGATACGGCCCGCTGCCCAGTGGCGGTTCGAAGGTTGTGGCCTTGAAGTCGCGGTCTTTCCAGTAATGCTGCGGCAGCACCGGCAATTCGCCGAGGCGCAGAATCAAAAGTGGATTGCCGGAGCGCTTGAGCACGAAGCGAATGCGCTGTTTGTTGAGAATGTCGACCCGCAGCACTTCCTGCAGCGCGGTGCGGTACAGCGGATGACCGTCCTTGAGCAGCGTTCGATAGGAGAACGCCACGTCATAAGCGGTGATCGGCGTGCCGTCGTGGAAGCGCGCCTCGGGACGCAGGTTGAAGACGACCCAGCTGCGATCTTCGCTGTATTCCACCGATTGCGCGATCAAGCCGTAACTCGACGCGGGTTCGTCACCGGATGGCGAATACTGGCCGGTGCCGACCATCAGCGGCTCGTTCAGCTCGTTGATGCCGTACTGAAGGAAATTCGCTGTGGTGACCGGGCTTGTGCCCTTGAACGTGTACGGATTGACCGTATCGAAGGTGCCGAACGCCATCACCCGCAACGTACCGCCCTTGGGCGCTTGCGGGTTGACCCAGTCGAAGTGGGTAAATCTGGCCGGGTACTTGAGCGTGCCGAACTGCGCATAACCGTGACTTTCGGTAATCGTCGCGCTTGCGGTTGAGCTCAAGGCCAGGCTGATCAGGAGCAGGAGGAGGGGACGCTTCAAGTCAGATCCGATCCAGGCGGCTTGGGCTTTGTGGGCCGTACAGTAACAGCTTGTCTGGGCAGGAAAAAGATGCGGGTTAATGCGCGGTTAATCGTTTGCGCGAAGAGCCCCTCACCCTAACCCTCTCCCGGAGGGAGAGGGGACTGATCGTGGTGTCTGGGCGAATTGCACCGACGTGCTGCACCGAGTCGAACTCAAGTTTTCAAAAGCCCCTCACCCTAACCCTCTCCCGGGGGGAGAGGGGACTGATTGCGGTGTTTGGGCGAATTGCGCCGACGTGTGATACCGAGCCGAATTCACGATTTGAGAAGCCCCTCACTAACCCTCTCCCGGAGGGAGAGGGGACTGACTGTGGTGTTTGCGAGAGCTGCGCCGACGTGCGATACCGAGTCGAACTCGGATGTTGAATAGCACGGAGATCGGCTCCCTTTCCCCCTCGCCCCCTTGGGGGCGGTCCGACGTTTCGGGAGGGCTGGGGTGAGGGGGATGGATCTAAAGCACACCACAAAAACGTGATCAAAAAAAGCCCCTGCAAACTCAGGGGCTCTTCGATCAGTGCGGCTGATAAACCGTGAGCATCTGCCCCGGCTTCAACGCTTTACCCGCACCCGGATTCCAGCGCTTGAGATGCTGCATCTCAACGTTGAAACGCTTGGCCACCACGTACAGCGTGTCGCCGCGCTTGACCTTGTACTGGGTCTGCTGCGCGCTGTCGTCCTTGCCTTTGTTCTTGCTGTTGGCCGCAATCACTGTGTTGACGCGCCCAGATTTGCGAGCCGGCGCACGCTTGGTGGTGTCCTGCATCACCAGGGTCTGGCCGACCTTGAGGTTCTTGCCGGTCAGCTTGTTCCAGCGCTGCAGATCCTTGACTTCAACCTTGTTGGCCTTGGCGATGGAGCCGAGGTTGTCGCCACGCTTCACGCGGTAAGCGCGCTTGAGTTTTGCCACCTCGGAAGGATCGGCACCCTCGAACACCGGCTTCAGCGAGCGCGGGCTGATCAGCTCGTCAGGCCGCATGGTCTGCAGGCTGGCGGTCAGCAGTTGCGCCTTCGACGTTGGCACCAGCAAATGCTGAGGGCCGTCGATGGTGGTGCGCTGCTTGAACGCCGGGTTGAGCTGGAACAGTTCGTCTTCGTCGATGTTCGCCACCGCGGCAACCTTGGACAGGTCCATGCGCTGGTTGATTTCGACGACCTGGAAGTACGGTTCGTTGGCGATCGGGTTGAGGTTGACCCCGTAGGCCTCTGGCGCCAGCACCACTTGCGACAATGCCAGCAGCTTCGGCACGTACGCCTGGGTTTCCGCCGGCAGCGGCAGGTTCCAGTAGTCGGTCGGCAGGCCAAGCTTTTCGTTACGTTCGATCGCGCGGCTGACCGTGCCTTCGCCGGCGTTGTACGCGGCCAGGGCGAGCAGCCAGTCGCCGTTGAACATGTCGTGCAGGCGAGTCAGGTAATCCATCGCTGCCGTAGTCGAGGCAGTGATGTCGCGACGGCCATCGTAGAAACGGGTCTGGCGCAGGTTGAAGTAACGCCCGGTGGACGGAATGAATTGCCACAGCCCGACAGCATCGGCGCGCGAATAGGCCATCGGGTTGTAGGCGCTTTCAATCACTGGCAGCAGGGCCAGTTCCAGCGGCATGTTGCGTTCTTCGAGGCGTTCGACGATGTAGTGAATATAGAGACTGCCGCGTTCGCCGGCGTTCTCGAGGAAAGAGGGATTGCTGGCGAACCACAGGCGCTGTTGCTCGATGCGCGGATTTACGCCGAGGCCTTCCTGCAACTGGAAGCCCTGGCGCATGCGTTCCCAGATATCCTGGGGAACCTGTGGGCTGGGCTTCTCGGTCAGCCAGATCGGCTTCTGCTTGGCTCGCGCAGCAATGTTCGGCGTATGGGTCGCTTCAGTCTGCGGAGCATGGCTGGAACAGCCCGCCAGCGTGGCGGACACAGCCACCGCGATGGCTTGCGCCAGGCGGGTCAATGCGTCTGAATTGACGGACTTACGTATGGATGACGACATTGGCTGGAAGTAAGTTCCGGGCAAAAATGTCGGGCGATTCTAGAAAGCGCACCCCTCGCGGTCAACCATTCAGAATTTTTGTACCAGGCAAGAGGGTGCTTAGAACTTATCTTTCCATGCCCGCAGAGCCGCAAAAACCTCACTCGGCGCCCGGTTTTGAGCGCCTGCCCGTTCGTCCACTTTTTGTGTAACTAATGTTTCACTGGTGCGCAAAAACGGATTTGTGAGCTTTTCCAGGGCCAGGGTCGAAGGCAGGGTCATGACGCCGTTCTGCCGTTGTTGGGTGACTTTTTCCAGACGGGCGGCAATGTCCGGGTTCGTCGGCTCGACGGCGGCGGCGAACTTGAGGTTGCTCAGGGTGTATTCATGGGTGCAGTAGACCAGCGTATCTTCCGGTAACGCGGCGAGACGGCTGAGCGAGTGATGCATCTGTTCCGGCGTGCCTTCGAACAGTCGCCCGCAACCGGCGGCGAACAGGGTGTCGCCGCAGAACAGCAGACCGTGATGGTAGTAGGCGATGTGTCCCAAAGTGTGACCGGGCACCGCATAGACAGCGAAGTCCCAGCCAAGCACGCTGACGGTATCGTTGTCCTTGAGCGCGACGTCGCGCCCCGGAATGCTTTCGCTGGCCGGGCCGTAAACAGTCGCGCCGCTCGCGGCTTTCAGGCGTTCGACGCCGCCGACGTGATCATGGTGATGGTGGGTAATCAGGATGTCGCTCAAGACCCAGCCCGGATGGGCGTCGATCCATGCCATCACGGGCGCGGCATCGCCCGGATCGACCACCGCGCAGCGTTGGGTACGGTGATCCTGTAACAACCAGATGTAGTTGTCGGTGAACGCGGGCAGGGCACTGATCTGTATCATCGTCGGAATTCGCCAAGCGGAAAACATTGGCGCATCTTAGTAGTTCCTGGCGCTTTGGAGAATGCGATGAGTGATAAAGCGTTCGCACAGGCTGATCCTGACTGGCTGGCCCTGATCGGCGCAGCCCGTGAATGGCTGTCCGGCCCGCTCGGGCAATTTCTGCTCGATGAAGAGCGGCGCATGCTCGAAGACGAGTTGGGCCGGTTCTTCGGCGGTTATCTGGTGCATTACGGGCCGTCGGCCGAAACCCCGCCGTCGGCGCCGCAAGTGCAGCGCAATGTGCGTCTTGGCGCGCCGTTGCCGGGCGTCGAGATTGTTTGCGAAGAGCAGGCCTGGCCGCTGAGCGAGCACGCTGCCGATGTGGTGGTGATGCAGCACGGTCTGGATTTCTGCCTGTCGCCCCACGGTTTGCTGCGTGAAGCGGCAAGCAGTGTGCGCCCCGGCGGGCACTTGCTGATCATCGGCATCAATCCGTGGAGCACGTGGGGTTTACGCCATGTTTTCGCCCATGACGCCTTGCGCCAGGCGCGCTGCATCTCGCCGTCGCGGGTTGCCGACTGGCTCAATCTGCTGGGCTTCGCGCTGGAGAAACGCCGCTTCGGGTGCTATCGTCCGCCGCTCGCGTCACCCAAGTGGCAGGCCCGCTTGGCCGGCTGGGAACGCAAGGCCGGTGACTGGCAACTGTCGGGCGGCGGCTTCTATTTATTGGTGGCGCGCAAGATCGTGGTTGGCTTGCGACCCTTGCGTCAGGAGCGCCGCGAGCCGATGGGCAAGCTGATTCCGCTGCCGATGGCCAAGGTCAATCGCCGCCGCATTGAACCGTAAATCTTCTTTTATTTGTGGCCGGGCATGTCCCGGCCCGGGCCATCGTCGATCCGTGATCGGCGAGGCAGACATTTATTCTGGATAGAGTGGCATGAGCGAAAGCGTTGAAAGCGTCGACACCGTAGAACTGTTCACTGACGGCGCCTGCAAAGGCAATCCTGGCCCGGGCGGCTGGGGCGCCTTGCTGGTGTGCAAAGGCGTTGAAAAGGAACTGTGGGGCGGCGAAGCCAACACCACCAACAACCGCATGGAGCTGCTCGGCGCCATTCGCGGCCTGGAAGCCTTGAAGCGGCCGTGCGAAGTATTGCTGGTGACCGACTCGCAGTATGTGATGAAGGGCATCAACGAGTGGATGGCCAACTGGAAGAAGCGCGGCTGGAAAACCGCTGCGAAAGAACCGGTGAAAAACGCTGATCTGTGGAAAGAGCTGGATGAGCAGGTCAACCGCCACAAGGTCACCTGGAAATGGGTGCGTGGGCACATTGGTCATCACGGTAACGAGCGGGCGGACCAGTTGGCCAACCGTGGGGTGGATGAAGTGCGCGGTTACAAACAGACCTGATTCCCTCCGTTGCACCGTGGTGCCCCCAATCGCGAGCAGGCTCACTCCTACAATTGGATGCATTTCCCTGTAGGAGTGAGCCTGCTCGCGATGAATGATGACGCGCTAACTCAGAAATGCGCGTGTTAACATCCGCGTTTTTTGCAAGATCGACCCGTTGAGAGCTGAACACTGATGGCCACCAGATCCGTTGTACTCGATACCGAAACCACCGGCATGCCGGTGACCGATGGTCACCGGATCATTGAAATCGGCTGTGTCGAACTGATCGGTCGGCGCCTGACGGGCCGGCATTTTCACGTCTACCTGCAACCGGATCGCGAAAGTGACGAAGGCGCCATCGGTGTTCACGGCATCACCAACGAATTCCTCGTCGGCAAGCCGCGTTTCAACGAAGTCGCCGATGAGTTCTTCGAATTCATCAAGGGCGCGCAGCTGATCATCCACAACGCGGCGTTCGACGTTGGTTTCATCAACAACGAATTCGCCTTGATGGGGCAGAAGGATCGCGCCGACATCACGCAGCACTGCTCGATCCTCGACACCCTGATGATGGCCCGGGAACGTCACCCGGGGCAGCGCAACAGCCTCGATGCATTGTGCAAACGCTATGGCGTCGACAACTCCGGCCGTGAACTGCACGGCGCCTTGCTCGACTCGGAGATTCTCGCCGACGTCTACCTGACCATGACCGGTGGCCAGACCAGCCTGTCGCTCGCGGGCAATGCATCGGACGGTAATGGCTCGGGCGAGGGTGCGGACAACTCGGCGACCGAGATTCGTCGTTTGCCGGCAGATCGTCAGCCTGCGCGGATCATTCGTGCGACTGAAGATGAGTTGGCGGCGCATCTGGTGCGGTTGGAGATTATTGCCAAGTCTGCGGGCGGGCCGGCGATGTGGACGCAGATCGCCGAAGCCGACGCCCAAGCCTGAAGATCAAAAGATCGTCCGATCGCGGCCCGAACCTGCGGCAGCTCCTACAGGGGATCACATTCCAATGTAGGAGCTGCCGCAGGCTGCGATCTTTTGCTTATGGCGCCATGAAGCCAACTGGCCACCCTCGCCACATTCGCTGCAACCCTCTACCCTGAGTGCATTGGCAGCTGAAAACCTGCCGCCTCAGGACACTGAGCCCCATGTACAAAGATTTGAAGTTCCCGGTGTTGATCGTCCATCGCGACATCAAGGCCGACACGGTCGCTGGTGACCGTATCCGTGGCATCGCCCGGGAGTTGGAGCAGGAAGGTTTCAGTATCGTTTCGGCTACCGACTACGCCGAAGGTCGGTTGGTGGCGTCGACCCATCATGGCCTCGCGTGCATGCTGATTGCTGCCGAGGACGCCAGCACTAATTCCCATCTGTTGCAGAACATGGCCGAACTGATCGGCCTGGCGCGGGTGCGTGCGCCGGAACTGCCGATCTTTGCCTTGGGTGAACAAGTCACGTTGGAAAACGCCCCTGCCGACGCGATGGCCGAGCTCAACCAACTGCGCGGCATTCTCTATCTTTTCGAAGACACCGTGGCGTTTCTCGCCAGGCAAGTCGCGCGGGCGGCGCGCAAGTACCTGGATGGTTTACTGCCACCGTTTTTCAAGGCCCTGGTGCAGCACACGGCGGACTCCAATTATTCCTGGCACACCCCCGGTCATGGCGGCGGTGTGGCTTATCACAAGAGTCCGGTGGGGCAGGCATTTCACCAGTTCTTTGGCGAAAACACCCTGCGTTCGGATTTGTCGGTGTCGGTGCCGGAGCTGGGTTCGCTGCTCGATCACACCGGGCCGCTCGCCGAAGCCGAGGCGCGCGCGGCGCGCAATTTCGGCGCTGACCACACCTTTTTCGTGATCAATGGCACCTCGACCGCCAACAAGATCGTCTGGCACTCGATGGTCGCGCGCGATGACTTGGTGCTGGTCGACCGCAATTGCCACAAGTCGGTGTTGCACGCGATCATCATGACCGGCGCAATCCCGCTCTACCTGTGCCCGGAGCGCAATGAGCTGGGAATCATCGGGCCGATCCCGTTGAGTGAATTCAGTCGCGAATCGATCCAGGCGAAGATCGACGCCAGTCCGCTGACAAAGGGCCATGCGCCGAAAGTCAAACTCGCGGTGGTGACCAATTCAACCTACGACGGCCTCTGTTACAACGCCGAGCTGATCAAGCAAAGTCTCGGTAACAGCGTTGAAGTGCTGCATTTCGACGAGGCCTGGTATGCCTACGCGGCGTTTCACGAGTTCTTCGCCGGACGCTATGGCATGGCCACCTCACGCAGCGAAGACAGCCCGCTGGTGTTCACCACCCATTCGACGCACAAATTGCTCGCGGCATTCAGTCAGGCCTCGATGATTCATGTGCAGGACGGCGGTGCGCGGCAACTGGATCGCGATCGGTTCAATGAAGCGTTCATGATGCATATCTCGACGTCGCCGCAGTACAGCATCATCGCTTCGCTGGATGTGGCGTCGGCGATGATGGAAGGCCCGGCCGGGCGCTCACTGTTGCAGGAAACCTTTGATGAAGCGCTGAGCTTCCGCCGTGCGTTGGCCAATCTGCGCCAGCATATCGCTGCCGATGACTGGTGGTTTTCGATCTGGCAGCCGCCGGGCGTCGAAGGCATTGACCGCGTACAGACAGAGGACTGGCTACTGCAACCGGATGCCGACTGGCATGGTTTTGGTGAAGTCAGTGACGATTACGTCTTGCTCGATCCGATCAAGGTCACGCTGGTAATGCCGGGCCTCAATGCCGGCGGAGCGCTGAGCGACAAGGGCATTCCGGCGGCGGTGGTCAGCAAGTTCCTCTGGGAGCGCGGGCTGGTGGTCGAGAAGACCGGGCTGTATTCCTTTCTGGTGCTGTTCTCGATGGGCATTACCAAGGGTAAATGGAGCACGTTGCTGACTGAATTACTGGAATTCAAGCGCAGCTACGACGCCAACGTGCGTCTGGAAAGCTGTCTGCCCTGCGTCGCCCAAGAAGATGCCGGGCGCTATCGCGGCATGGGGTTGCGCGATTTGTGCGATCAACTGCATGCCTGTTACCGCAGCAATGCCACGGCCAAACACCTCAAACGCATGTACACCGTGCTCCCCGAGATCGCCATGAAACCCGCACACGCTTACGATCATCTGGTGCGCGGCGAAGTCGAGGCGGTGCCGATCGATGCGCTGGAAGGGCGGATCGCTGCGGTGATGCTGGTGCCGTATCCGCCGGGGATTCCGTTGATCATGCCCGGCGAGCGCTTCACCGAGGCGACCCGTTCGATCATCGATTACCTGAAATTTGCCCGCACGTTCGATAGCAGCTTTCCCGGTTTTGTCGCTGATGTGCATGGACTGCAACATGAAGACGAAGGCAATGGGCGGCATTACACCGTCGATTGCGTCAAGGAATGAGGACTTTTCCGAGTATGCAACCGGTCATGAATCCAAAATACCCAGGGCTGTCGGTGCGTGTCGCCGACGAAGGTTTTGCGCCTTATATCTGGGGCAGCGACTTCAGCTTCGAGGTCGCAGCCTACGGCGCAGCGGTGATCGGCAAAGCGGTCGAGCAGTGGCCGGTGACGCCGATCGTGCCTTATCGCAAGTGCTACGGCATCGACCCCGAGGAGTTCAGCAGTTACCGTGACGCGCCTGACAGCGCGATTTTCATGGCCTATCTGGACGATGAGCCGGTCGGTCATCTGGTGATCAGTACCAACTGGAATGGCTTTGCGCATATCGATGAGCTGGCGGTGCACGCGCCGGCGCGGCGGCATGGCGTGGCCAAGGCGTTGCTGGATGTCGCGCAGTTCTGGAGTCGCAAGAAAAAGCTGCCGGGGATCATGCTCGAAACCCAGAACAACAACCTCGGTGCCTGTCGATTGTACGAGCGCTGCGGTTATGTGATTGGTGGTATTGACCAGTTGCGCTATCGCGGTATTGATCCGAACACCGCCGAAGTAGCGCTGTTCTGGTATCGATTGTTCGATAATCCGCTGGAGAGTCCCGTCAGCTCGCCAGCATCGCCTCGGCTTGTTCCGTGACGATGGTGAGCAGCGTCTGAATCGCCGCTGACGGCGCGGCGTGCTTGAAGGTCAGGGCGTACAGGCTGATCGGCACGGCCGGCGACAGCGGGCAGACATCCAGCCCGGCGGCGCGCGCGCCCATTGCGGTAAACGGATCGACGATGGCCAGGCCTTCACCGGCCTCGACCATGCTGCGCATCATCTGATGGGTTTGCACGCGGGTCTGGATGCTCGGTGCGGGGCGCAGGGCCTGGAGCTTGTTTTCCAGCGCCGGGCTCAGTGGGTCCTGGCCTTCGAGGCCGACCATGGCCTGACCGGCCAGATCCTGCAGGGAAATGTATTTCTGTTTCGGTTGTAGCCAGCCATGAGGCGCGAGCAATTGCAGCTTGCCCTGGGTCAGTGGCTGGCAATCAATGTCGGGATGTTCGGGGTCGTGCAGGCTTAGACCGAGATCACTTTCGCGCAGCAACAGGTTGCGGACGATGTCGCGGGTCGGTGCACTGAGCAGGCTGCACGGCGCATCCGGCAGACGTCGGCGCAGGGCGGCGAGGCTTTGTGGCAGTAATTGTTGCGCCAGCGGTGGGGTGCCGATGATGCGCAGGGGCGGGGCGAGGTATTGCTTGAGACTGCTGGCCAAACGCTGCACTGGCTCCAGCGCGTCGTAGACGTGGGCGATTTCGACCTGCAATGCCCGCGCTTCGGGCGTCGATTGCAGGCGCCCGCGCACGCTGGCGAACAGCATGAACCCCAACTGACTCTCGGCTTCGCGCAAACGCTCTTCGACCTCGGCCACCGGCAACTGCAGCCATTCGGCGGCGGTGCCCAGGTGACCGGTCTGCAAGAGCGCCTGGATCACTTCGATATGACGTAAACGCATGCGTGAAGTCCATGTTCAGCAGGTGGGGTCAGTGGCTGAATCCTACCCCAAGTCTGCGCATATGACTTCTGCTCATAACGATGAGTTATGAAGCGACGGTTGGCTCAGGCTCACGGATCAGGGTGATCCCTGACTGAACCAGGAGAAACTCGTTCTCGTTGACCTTGTTGACGCGATCGCCAATGGCCAGTTTGTAAATAGGCTCCGAACCAGTGGAACCGTCTACCGACGGGTTGGATTCCTGGAACTCATGCACGGAATAAACGCGGCCTTCCGCATCTCTTGCATGGAACTGACCGACGAGTACTGCTGCCATCTGCTTAGAACCTCTGGAGATAAAACGCTTGATTTGCGGCTTGGTAGACCGCCATCAAGGCCTGTAAGTTTTCCTACAGGAAAAAAATAATCAACACGCGGGAATTTCCCTCGGGTGCTGGTGGAATCGTCACCGAATCATCTATAACTACTCGCTCCTCCCACGGACAATCGAGAGTCTTCCATGAGCAATGTCTACAACGTCGCGGTAGTGGTCGGTAGCCTGCGCAAAGCATCGATCAATCGCAAGGTCGCCCTGGCGCTGGCGGAGCTGGCCCCGGCGAACCTCAAGCTTGAGATTGTCGAGATAGGCGATCTGCCACTTTATAACGAAGACATCGACGGTGATTCACCGCCGGCAGCCTACAGTACTTTCCGGGAAAAAGTGGGTTCATCCGACGCGGTGCTGTTTGTCACGCCCGAGTACAACCGTTCAGTACCGGCGCCGTTGAAGAATGCCATCGACGTTGGCTCGCGGCCTTATGGCAAGGCTGTCTGGAGTGGCAAGCCGGGGGCGGTGATCAGTGTCTCGCCCGGTGCCATTGGTGGTTTCGGCGCCAACCAGCATTTGCGCCAGTCGTTCGTGTTTCTCAATGTGCCGTGCATGCAGCAGCCGGAGGCTTATCTGGGCGGCGCGGGCTCGGCGTTTGATGAGGCGGGCAAGTTGAGCGAAACGGTGAAACCTTTTCTGCAGAGTTTTATCAATGCGTACGGACAATTCGTAGAGCAACACAAGAAGTAACTTCACCGAATCCCCTGTGGGAGCGAGCCTGCTCGCGAAGGCGTCGTCAGCCGTTGCATCAATGGCGACTGACAGTGCGCTTTCGCGAGCAGGCTCGCTCCCACAGGTTATCTTTCTGGCTCCGCACTCGTCGTGGCCTTTTTACCTCACTCTTTGAAGGCTGTTGCGGATGCTCGCTGCGTCACTGATTTTCCTGCTGACCATCACCCTTGTCATCTGGCAACCCAAAGGCCTCGGCGTCGGCTGGAGTGCGACGCTTGGCGCAATCCTGGCGCTGATTTTCGGCGTCGTTCATCTCAGCGACATCCCGTTGGTGTGGCTGATCATCTGGAACGCCACCGGCACCTTCGTCGCGCTGATCATTATCAGCCTGCTGCTCGACGAAGCCGGGTTCTTTAATTGGGCGGCGCTGCACGTGGCGCGTTGGGGGCGGGGTAGCGGGCGCAAGTTGTTTGCTTTTATGGTGCTGCTTGGCGCACTGGTGTCGGCGTTGTTTGCCAACGACGGCGCGGCGCTGATTCTCACGCCGATCGTGATTTCGATGCTGCTGGCGCTACGCTTTTCCCCGGCCGCGACCCTGGCGTTCGTGATGGGTGCAGGATTTATCGCCGACACCGCGAGCCTGCCACTGGTAGTGTCGAACCTGGTCAACATTGTTTCGGCGGACTTCTTTCACATCGGCTTCAACCGTTATGCGGCGGTAATGGTGCCGGTCAACTTCGTCAGCGTGGCGGCGACGCTGGGCATGTTGCTGTGGTTCTTCCGTCGCGACATTCCCAAGGCCTACGACCCGGAGCAGCTTGAGCACCCAGAAACCGCGATCCACGACAAAGCCACGTTCTATGCCGGTTGGGCGGTGTTGGCGATTCTGTTGATCGGCTGTTTTGCCCTTGAGCCGCTGGGCATTCCGATCAGCGCGATTTCCGCCGCGTGCGCCGCGCTGCTGTTGGGTATCGCCGCTCGCGGCCACAGGATTTCCACGCGCAAGGTGATGAAAGATGCGCCGTGGCAGATCGTGATTTTCTCGTTGGGCATGTATCTGGTGGTCTACGGTCTGCGCAATGCCGGGTTGACCGGGTATCTGGCCGGTTGGCTGGATGTCTTCGCAGGTCATGGGGTGTGGGGCGCGGCCATGGGCACCGGGGTGCTGACGGCGTTGCTGTCGTCGATCATGAATAACCTGCCGACGGTGTTGATTGGCTTGTTGTCGATTGACGCCAGTCAGGCGAGCGGGGTGGTCAAGGAGGCGATGATCTATGCCAACGTGATTGGCAGCGATCTGGGGCCGAAGATTACCCCGATTGGCAGTCTGGCCACGTTGTTGTGGCTGCATGTACTGGAGCGCAAGGGCATTCACATTGGTTGGGGGTATTACTTCCGGGTCGGGATCGTGTTGACGGTGCCGGTGTTGTTGGTGACGTTGGCGGCTTTGGCTGTGCGGCTGTCCCTGTAGACCGAGGTGACCCCATCGCGAGCAGGCTCACTCCTACAGGGGAACGCATTCCAATGTAGGAGTGAGCCTGCTCGCGATGGGGCCGGTACAGGCGACAAAAAACTCAGGCCTGGCCGGGTACATTCGGCCAAAGATCCGATACCAGAAACAAGCGCTCAGCCTCTTCCCATTCCCCCCGCGCATTCTCGGTCAGGCGCACCATCAACTGCGCCGGGGCTAGCGGCTCGAGGTCTTCCAGCCACATCCGTAAATGCTCCAAAGTCCAGGTCTGATCCGCCGGATAATGCGCTGGCGCCAGCCAGGCATGCCGGGGCAGGGGCTGCCAGCGCCCGGCCGGGCGTTGTGCGACAAACGCTGGCCAATCCTTCTGATGCAACCAACTGCCGCGCAAATGCTGCGGATGTGCGCCGCTCGGTGATTCAGCCTGTCCGGGCCACGGGTAAAGCAAATAGCCGCCCAGCCACAGTTGCGCGCTGAACACCTCGATATCCAGCGCCGCCAGCACCTCACGGCTTTCCGGACGCGCCGAGATCGGCAGTTGATGCTCGGCCAGATGCGCCAGTTTACGGTCCAGTCGATCATGACAGCCAGGCCCCAGCCACTGTGCCGTATCACGGCCATCGCCGCTCTGTGGGCCGAGGTAGAGCTTGATCGCCAATTCCAGGTGATGCACGCCATCGCGGTCACGCAGAAGCATGTCCAGCTCGCCAAGTGTGTGGCCCTCGCGGCGGATCGGCAGGTTGGCGGCAATCAGCTCAATGCCCGGCGCATGCTCCACGGCAAACTGCCAAAGTCGTTCGTAATACAGGCCCAGACGTCGCGTGCGTGCCTGCGACAACCAATGCAGCAAGCCATAACTGTCACGGTCGAGCTGACGCAACCAGTGCTCCAGACGTTCAGGGTCGGCCACCCAATCGCTGCCGGCCAGCGGATGACGCTGCGGCCACGGCGTGGTGGCGAGCATTGGCGGGGCGAGGATCACCCACGCCAGATCGCGCACTTCCGGGTGGCGTAATTGGTGAGGCAACTGCAGCAAATCTGGAAATAGGATCATCTTGCGAGCATAGCCGTAAACACGAGCGCACCCTTGAGGCTGAAAGGATTTTGTCTAACCGGCGCTTTCGCCCATAATCGGGTTTTTCGCGTTTTCGATTGTCCGCAGAGGTCCCATGGAGCAATTTCGTAATATCGGCATCATCGGTCGCCTGGGCAGTTCCCAGGTGCTGGATACCGTCCGCCGACTGAAACGCTTTCTGCTCGATCGTCACCTGCATGTGATCCTCGAAGACACCATCGCCGAAGTCCTGCCGGGCCACGGCTTGCAAACCTCGTCGCGCAAGATGCTCGGCGAAGTCTGCGACATGGTCATCGTCGTCGGCGGTGACGGCAGTCTGCTCGGCGCTGCGCGGGCGCTGGCCAAACACAATATTCCGGTACTGGGGATCAACCGTGGCAGCCTCGGTTTTCTGACAGACATTCGCCCGGATGAGCTGGAAGTCGAAGTCGCCAAGGTGCTCGACGGCCACTACCTGGTGGAAAACCGCTTCCTGCTGCAAGCCGAAGTGCGCCGGCATGCCGAGGCCATCGGTCAGGGCGATGCGCTCAATGACGTGGTGCTGCACCCCGGCAAATCGACGCGGATGATCGAGTTCGAGCTGTACATCGACGGCCAGTTCGTCTGCAGCCAGAAGGCCGACGGCCTGATCGTCGCGACACCGACCGGTTCTACCGCGTACGCGCTGTCTGCCGGCGGGCCGATCATGCATCCCAAGCTCGATGCCATTGTGATCGTGCCGATGTACCCCCATATGTTGTCGAGCCGGCCAATTGTGGTCGATGGCAACAGTGAGCTGAAAATCGTCGTGTCGAAAAACATGCAGATTTACCCGCAAGTCTCCTGCGACGGGCAGAACCACTTCACCTGCGCGCCGGGCGACACCATCACCGTCAGCAAGAAAGCGCAGAAGCTGCGGCTGATTCACCCGCTCGACCACAACTACTACGAAGTCTGCCGCACCAAGCTCGGCTGGGGCAGCAAGCTGGGTGGTGGAGGCGACTGATGCTCGATCCCGCGCGCAGTTATGACCTGATCGGTGACGTGCACGGATGCGCCCTGACCCTCGAACACTTGCTTGACCGACTCGGTTACCACAAGCAGGGCGGGGTCTGGCGGCATCCATCGCGCATGGCCGTGTTCGTCGGCGACATCATCGACCGTGGCCCGCGCATTCGCGAGGCGCTGCACATTGTCCATGACATGGTCGAGGCCGGTCAGGCCTTGTGCATCATGGGCAACCACGAATTCAACGCGCTGGGCTGGAGCACCCCTGCGCCACCGGGCAGCGGCAAGCAGTTCGTGCGCGAACACACGCCGCGCCACGCGCGCCTGCTGCATGAAACGCTGACCCAGTTCGAAGACCATCCTGGCGACTGGCATGATTTTCAGCGCTGGTTCTATGAGCTGCCGCTGTTTGTTGACGCCGGACGCTTCCGCGTTGTGCATGCCTGTTGGGATGCCGGTCTGATCGAGCCGTTGCGCGCGCAATTCGCTAATGGCTGCATTGACGAACACTTTCTTCAGGCGTCCGCCGTGCCCGGCAGTTTCGCCTGCACCGTGTTCGACCGTCTGTTACGCGGCACCGACATGCGCCTGCCGGATGGTCTGACCATGACCAGTGGCGATGGCCTGGTGCGTTCGTTCTTCCGCACCAAGTTCTGGGAAGACGACCCGAAAACCTACGGCGACATTGTCTTCCAGCCTGATGCTCTGCCAGAACCGGTGGCGCAGAAACCGCTGACCTCCAGCGAAAAAAACACCCTGCTGCGCTACGGCGTCGACGAGCCATTGCTGTTCGTCGGCCACTATTGGCGCAGCGGCAAACCGGCGCCGATCCGCCCGAACCTTGCGTGTCTGGATTACAGCGCGGTGCTCTACGGCAAACTGGTCGCTTATCGTCTGGATCAGGAAACACGTCTGGATCCGCATAAATTTGTCTGGGTCGATGTCGAGCGGCCGGAGGTGCTGCAATGAGTGCGGTAGCGGTATTGCGTCTGCCATTGGCGGTGGACTTGAGCGGTTTCGTCAAACTGCTGCAACGCATGCAGGTCCCGCATCGGGTCAGCGAAGAGGCGGGCGAACAGGTGTTGTGGGCGCCGTCGGAGATCAGCGAAGACGTGCGCTCGCTGTACGAACGCTTCCCGGCCGGCGATCCTGATCAGCAACTGGACATCCCTGTTGCGCAGACCGTCAAGCGCCCAAGCTTCGCTGAGCAATTGAAGCACGCCAAAGCCACCGGTTTCATTCTGCTGTTGTGCCTGATTGTCGGCGGCTTGACCTACCTCGGCGAAAACCTGCAGACGTTGCGCTGGCTGACCTTCCTCGATTTTCAGGTGGTCGGCGAATACATCCATTTCGTGCCGTTGGCCGACAGTCTGGCGGCGGGGCAGTGGTGGCGACTGGTCACGCCGATGCTGATCCACTTCGGCATCCTGCACCTGGCCATGAACGGCATGTGGTATTGGGAGCTGGGCCGGCGCATCGAGTCGCGTCAGGGCAGCATCAACCTGATCGGCCTGACGCTGCTGTTCAGTCTGGTGTCCAACTACGCGCAGTTTGTCTGGAGCGGCGCGACCTTGTTTGGCGGCCTGTCGGGCGTGCTGTACGGTTTGCTCGGACATTGCTGGATCTTCCAGCTGCTGTCGCCGAACCCGGCCTATCGCCTGCCGCGCGGCGTGCTGGTGATGATGCTGGTGTGGCTGCTGGTGTGCATGTCCGGGCTGATCTCGATGATCGGCTTCGGCGAAATCGCCAACGCCGCCCATGTCGGCGGGTTACTCATCGGATGCTTCACCGGTTTGTTGGGCGGTTTGTATAACCGCCGTAAACTGGCCGCCTAAATTTTCAGCAGATAAAGAGCACGGAGACCCTGATGTCCTCTTTTAACGACATGATCAACAACATCACCCCGGACATCTACGAGAGCCTGAAACTGGCCGTGGAAATCGGCAAGTGGTCCGACGGTGGCAAGCTCACCGCCGAACAGCGCGAGCTGTCGCTGCAGGCGATGATCGCCTGGGAAATCCAGAATCTGCCTGAAGACCAGCGCACCGGTTACATGGGCCCGCAGGAATGTGCATCGAAGTCGATCGAAGTGCCGAACATCCTGTTCAAGTCGGATGCCATCCATTGATCGAGATTGGCCGCGGTGCAATCAGCAAAATGTCGGCGCGCCTTGACGGGCCGAACGTGCAATACGCGTTTCGTCTGGATGACGTCGAGGTGCCGGTCAACCCGTTGATCGGCACCACGGTGCGTTTGGAATACCTGGGGGCGATCCACTGCACCCATTGCGGGCGCAAGACCAAAACCAGTTTCAGCCAGGGTTACTGCTACCCGTGCATGACCAAACTTGCGCAGTGCGACCTGTGCATCATGAGCCCGGAGCGCTGCCACTATGACGCCGGCACCTGTCGCGATCCAGCGTGGGGCGAGCAGTTCTGCATGACCGATCACGTGGTTTACCTGTCCAATTCGTCGGGCATCAAGGTTGGCATCACCCGTGCAACGCAACTGCCGACCCGCTGGATCGATCAGGGCGCGTGTCAGGCCTTGCCGATCATGCGCGTTTCGACGCGGCAGCAGTCGGGCTTCGTTGAAGATTTGTTCCGCAGCCAAGTGGCCGACAAAACCAACTGGCGTGCATTGCTCAAGGGCGATGCGGCGGCGGTGGATCTGGCGCAGGTGCGTGACCAGTTATTTGAAAGCTGCGCCGAAGGCCTGCAAGGTTTGCAGGAGCGATTCGGCCTACAAGCTATTCAGACGATTGCCGATGTAGAACCTCTCGAAATCCGCTATCCGGTCGAGCAATACCCGGCCAAAATCGTCAGCTTCAACCTGGACAAGAACCCGATTGCCGAAGGCACCCTGTTAGGGATCAAGGGCCAGTACCTGATCTTCGATACCGGCGTGATCAACATTCGCAAGTACACGGCTTATCAGCTCGCCGTGCATCAATAAGGACTTCAGCATGCGCACCGAACAACCGAAGATGATTTATCTGAAGGACTATCAGGCGCCCGAGTACCTGATCGACGAAACACACCTGACCTTCGAGTTGTTCGAGGATCACAGCCTGGTGCACGCGCAGTTGGTGATGCGCCGCAACCCGGCCCGTGGCCCGGGCCTGCCACCGCTGGTGCTCGATGGTCAGCAACTGGAGTTGCTCTCGGTGACCCTGGCCGATAAAGAGCTTGGCGCTGCTGACTATCAATTGTCCGAGAATCATCTGACCCTGCAGCCTACCGCCGAAACCTTCACGGTCGACACCAGCGTCAAGATCCACCCGGAAACCAACACCGCACTGGAAGGCCTGTACAAGTCCGGCACGATGTTCTGCACCCAGTGCGAAGCCGAAGGCTTCCGCAAGATCACCTATTACCTCGACCGCCCGGACGTGATGAGCAAGTTCACCACTACCGTGGTCGCCGAGCAGCACAGCTATCCGGTGCTGCTCTCCAACGGCAACCCGATCGCCTCGGGTCCGGGCGAAGACGGCCGGCACTGGGCGACCTGGGAAGATCCGTTCATGAAACCGGCGTACCTGTTCGCGCTGGTGGCCGGTGATTTGTGGTGCGTTGAAGACAGCTTCACCACCATGACCGACCGCAACGTCGCATTGCGCATCTACGTCGAGCCGGAAAACATCGACAAGTGCCAGCACGCGATGACCAGCCTGAAGAAGTCGATGCGCTGGGACGAAGAGGTTTACGGTCGCGAGTACGATCTGGACATCTTCATGATCGTCGCCGTCAACGATTTCAACATGGGCGCGATGGAGAACAAAGGCCTCAACATCTTCAACTCCAGCGCCGTACTGGCCCGCGCCGAAACCGCGACCGACGCCGCGCACCAGCGCGTTGAAGCGATCGTCGCACACGAATACTTCCACAACTGGTCGGGCAACCGCGTGACCTGCCGCGACTGGTTCCAGCTGTCGCTGAAGGAAGGCTTCACCGTATTCCGCGATTCCGGTTTCTCCGCCGACATGAACTCGGCCACGGTCAAGCGCATTCAGGACGTCGCCTATCTGCGTACCCATCAGTTTGCTGAAGATGCAGGTCCCATGGCCCACGCCGTGCGTCCGGACAGCTTCATCGAGATTTCCAACTTCTATACCCTGACCGTGTACGAAAAGGGTTCGGAAGTGGTTGGCATGATCCATACCTTGCTCGGCGCCGAAGGCTTCCGCAAGGGCAGCGATCTGTACTTCGATCGCCACGATGGTCAGGCAGTGACTTGCGATGACTTCATCAAGGCCATGGAAGATGCCAACGGCGTCGACCTGACCCAATTCAAGCGCTGGTACAGCCAGGCCGGTACACCGCGTCTGGCAGTGAGCGAGTCTTATGACGCCGCCGCGAAAACCTACAGCCTGACCTTCCGCCAGAGCTGCCCGGAAACCCCGGACAAAGTTGAAAAACTGCCGTTCGTGATTCCAGTCGAACTCGGCCTGCTCGACAGCAAAGGCAACGAGATTGCCCTGCGTCTTAGCGGCGAAGCAGCGGCGCAAGGCACCACCCGCGTGATCTCGGTGACCGAAGCCGAGCAGACGTTTACCTTCGTCGACATCGCCGAACAGCCGCTGCCATCGCTGCTGCGCGGCTTCTCGGCGCCGGTGAAGCTGAGCTTCCCGTACAACCGCGATCAATTGATGTTCCTGATGCAGCACGACAGCGACGGCTTCAACCGCTGGGATGCCGGTCAGCAACTGTCGGTGCAGGTCCTGCAAGAGTTGATCGGCCAGCAGCAGAAGGGCGAGAGCCTGAAACTCGATCCGCGTCTGGTCTCGGCACTGCGTACGGTGCTGTCGGACGAATCGCTGGATCAGGCGATGGTCGCTGAAATGCTCTCGCTGCCAGGTGAGGCGTACCTCACTGAAATCAGCGAAGTGGCTGACGTCGAGGCGATCCATATCGCCCGTGAGTTCGCGCGCAAGCAATTGGCCGAAGGGTTGTTCGAGGCGCTGTGGCTGCGTTATCAGGCCAACCGCGACCTGTCGAAGAAAACCCCGTATGTGGCCGAGGCCGAGCACTTTGCTCGTCGCGCGCTGCAGAACATTGCGCTGTCTTATCTGATGCTCAGTGGTAAGCCGGAAGTACTGGCGGCGGCGCTGGAGCAGTTCGAAGCGGCCGACAACATGACCGAGCGCCTGACAGCGCTGGCGGTACTGGTCAACTCACCGTTCGAAGAGCAGAAGGCGTTGGCGCTGGCCAGTTTCGCCGAGCACTTCAAGGACAACCCGCTGGTCATGGATCAGTGGTTCAGCGTGCAGGCCGGCAGCACTCTGCCAGGCGGTCTGGAGCGCGTGAAAGCGTTGATGCAGCACCCAGCGTTCAACATCAAGAACCCGAACAAGGTGCGTGCGCTGGTCGGCGCGTTCGCCGGGCAGAACCTGATCAACTTCCATGCGGCGGATGGTTCGGGTTATCGCTTCCTCGCGGATCTGGTGATTGAGTTGAACGGGTTCAACCCGCAAATCGCTTCTCGCCAATTGGCACCGCTGACGCGCTGGCGCAAATATGACGATGCGCGTCAGGCGTTGATGAAAGGCGAGCTGGAGCGGATTCGGGCGTCGGGGCAGTTGTCGAGTGATGTGTATGAGGTTGTGAGCAAGAGCCTGGCTTGATGGGCCCCTCACCCTAACCCTCTCCCAGTGAGAGAGGGGACTGACCGAGGTGTCTTTGCGCTGTCGCCGACCTGAAAGTCCGAGTCGAACTCAGAATCTGAAAAGCCCCTCACCCTAACCCTCTCCCAGAGGGAGAGGGGACTGATTGAGGTGTTTTTGCGCTATACGCCGACCTGAAAGTCCGGAGTCGAACTCAGAATCTGAAAGGCCCCTCACCCTAACCCTCTCCCAGTGGGAGAGGGGACTGACCGAGGTGTCTTTGCGCTGTACGCCGACCTGAAAGTCCGAGTCGAACTCAGGTTTTGAACGGCCCCCGATCTGCTCCCTTTCTCCCTCGCCCCCTTGGGGGGAGAGGGCTGGGGTGAGGGGGTAAGATTTATGCATCAACACAACTCCCTAAGCCGTACGCACAAAAAAACGCCGCATTAACCAATGCGGCGTTTTCATTTCCCGAAAAATTACTTCAGATCAAACCGATCCAGATTCGTCACCTTCGTCCAGGCAGCGACGAAGTCCTTAACAAACTGCTCCTTCGCATCCGAACTGGCATACACCTCGGCCAACGCCCGCAGTTGCGCATTGGAACCAAACACCAGATCAACCCTTGTCGCCGTCCATTTCACGTTCCCGCTTTTGCGGTCACGCCCTTCAAACTCATCCGCATCCCGTGAAGTCGGCTTCCACTCCACCCCCATGTCCAGCAGGTTGGTGAAGAAGTCATTGGTCAGCGCTTCAGTCTGGCTGGTGAAAACACCATGACGGGATTGCCCGACGTTGGTGTTCAACACCCGCAAACCACCGAGCAACACGGTCATTTCCGGCGCGGTCAACGTCAGCAGTTGCGCCTTGTCGATCAGCAGTGCTTCGGCCGAAACGGTGTATTTGCCTTTGCTGTAGTTGCGGAAACCATCGGCAATCGGTTCAAGGAAACCGAACGACTCGACGTCGGTCTGCTCCTGAGTGGCATCGGTACGCCCTGGATGGAACGGCACGCTAACAGAATGACCGGCGTTTTTCGCCGCTTGTTCGATGCCGGCGTTCCCGGCCAGCACGATCAGGTCGGCCAGCGAGACTTTCTTGCCGGCGGCACCACCGTTGAACTGGTTTTGAATCCCTTCAAGCGTACTCAGCACCTTGTCCAACTGCTCAGGCTGGTTGGCCTGCCAGAACTTCTGCGGTGCCAGGCGCAGACGTCCACCGTTGGCGCCACCGCGTTTGTCCGAACCACGGAACGTTGACAGTGCCGCCCAAGCCGTCGAGACCAGTTGCGAAACGGATAGGCCCGACTCAAGGATTTTGCTTTTCAGTGCCGCGGCGTCGCTGTCGTCGATCAGCGGGTGCGTGACGTCTGGAATCGGATCCTGCCAAAGCAGTTCTTCGCTCGGCAGTTCCGGGCCGAGGTAGCGGGACAGTGGGCCCATGTCGCGGTGGATCAGTTTGTACCAGGCGCGGGCGAAGGCGTCGGCCAGTTGCTCAGGGTTGGCGAGGAAACGGCGGGAGATCTGCTCATATGCCGGGTCGAAACGCAGCGCCAGGTCGGAGGTGAGCATGGTCGGCGAAAGCTTTTTGCTGGGATCATGGGCATGCGGAACGGTGCCGGCACCGCCGCCGTTTTTCGGTATCCACTGGTGTGCACCGGCAGGACTTTTGCTCAGCTCCCACTCGAAGCCGAACAGGTTTTCCAGATAGTTGTTGCTCCACTTTGTTGGCGTGGTCGTCCAGGTCACTTCGAGGCCACTGGTAATGGTGTCGGCGCCCTTGCCGGTGCCGAACGCGTTGCGCCAGCCCAGACCTTGTTCTTCGAGGCCGGCCGCTTCCGGCTCAGGCCCGACGTTGTCGGCAGGGCCGGCGCCGTGGGTTTTACCGAAGGCGTGACCGCCAGCGATCAGCGCCACGGTTTCTTCATCGTTCATGGCCATGCGGCCAAAGGTTTCGCGGATGTCGTGGGCCGAGGCCACCGGGTCCGGATTACCTTCAGGACCTTCAGGGTTAACGTAGATCAGGCCCATTTGCACGGCGGCGAGGGGGTTTTCCAGATTGCGTTCGCCCTGATCGGTGCGGCTTTCCTCTTTACCGTGCAAGTCCGGCTCGGCCACCAGTGTGCCGTCACCGGGCTCCTGCATCGGCGCCTTGTCCTTGCCATAGCGACTGTCGCCGCCGAGCCATTCGTGTTCCGAACCCCAGTAAACGTCCTCGTCCGGCTCCCACACATCGGGGCGACCACCGGAGAAGCCGAAGGTCTTGAAGCCCATGGATTCCAGCGCGACGTTACCGGTGAGGACAATCAGATCCGCCCAGGAAATGTTACGGCCATATTTCTGCTTGATCGGCCACAGCAGACGGCGGGCCTTGTCGAGGCTGACGTTATCCGGCCAGCTGTTCAGCGGCGCAAAGCGTTGCTGACCGGAGCCGGCGCCACCACGGCCATCGGCGGTGCGATAGGTGCCGGCGCTGTGCCAGGCCATGCGCACGAAGAGAGGGCCGTAGTGCCCGAAGTCGGCCGGCCACCAGTCCTGAGAGTCGGTCATCAATGCGGTGAGGTCTTGTTTCAGCGCCTGGAAATCCAGGCTCTTGAAGGCTTTGGCGTAGTCGAAATCCTTGCCCAGCGGGTCGGACTTGGGCGAATGCTGGCTGAGGATTTTCAGGTTGAGTTGATTCGGCCACCAGTCACGGTTCGTCGTACCACCACCGGCGGCGTGGTTGAACGGGCATTTCGATTCGTTTGCCATGTTCGGGTCCTTATCAGGTCTGCTACGGCCGGCTCGTGCCGACTTCGGACTAGTAAGGCTAGACCCGACTTGGAGAGTCAGCTAATAGGCCGACTATTGGAGGGTTATAGGCAAAGTCTTTCAGCGTTTTTCGGAGCACTTCACGGATCAGCCGATAGCGACTGCCTGCTTGAAACATGCGTTGTTGAGCCTCTGCAAAAAACAAAAAGTGAAAATCGGGATGACAGGAAGAAATGTTATTGTATAACATAAAATTCGTTTCATTCTGTTTCTACCAGCGTTAAAGCAAAACGCTGGCAGCGATCCTCACTATTCAGCGCATGGAAATTTTGCAATGCCTGCCCGTTCCCACCCCCTGCAACGACGCCTCAATCCGTTGGCTGCGGCGCTGCTTTTTGCAGCGCCGGTGTTCGCCGCCGACACCCTCGAGCTGCAACCGCAAGTCATCACCGGCAATCCGCTCGGCAGCCAGACACTCGCTTCGCCATCGACGGTGCTCAGCGGCGACGACCTCACGTTTCAACAGAAGGGCAGCCTCGGTGAAACCCTGAACAAGCAACCCGGCGTGTCCTCGTCGTACTTCGGTCCGGGTGCGAGCCGGCCGATCATTCGCGGTCAGGACGGTGACCGCATCCGCATCCTGCGCAACGGCGTCGGCGCGCTGGATGCTTCGTCGCTGTCTTACGATCACGCGGTGCCGCTGGACCCGGTCAACATCGAGCGTGTTGAAATCATCCGGGGCCCAGCAGCCCTGCTATACGGCGGCAGCGCCATTGGCGGAGTGGTCAACACTTTTGATAACCGCATTCCGACCGAGGCTATCGACGGAATCCATGGCGCCGGTGAGTTGCGCTACGGCGGTGCCGACACCACGCGAAGCAGCGCCGGCAAACTCGAGGCCGGTAACGGTCAGTTCGCCTTGCACCTGGACGCCAGTGCCCGCGAGTTCAATGATCTGAAAATCCCCGGTTACGCGAAAACCGCTGGCGAACGCGCAAACGACGACGGCGACTCGAAAAAGCATCGACTGGCCAACAGCGATGGTCGCCAGGACGGCGGCGCGGTGGGCGGGTCTTACACTTGGGATGACGGATACGCCGGACTGTCCTACAGCAACTACGACTCCAATTACGGTTCGCCCGCTGAACAAGACGTGCGCATCCGCATGCAACAGGAGCACTACGCCTTCGCCTCGGAGATACGCAATCTCGATGGGCCATTCAGCTCGATCAAACTGGATGCCGGTTACACCGATTACGAGCATCGCGAAATCGAAGGTGGCGAGGTCGGTACGACGTTCAAGAACAAAGGTTACGAGGCGCGTGTCGAAGCGCGGCATCAGCCATTGGGGCCGTTCAACGGTGTGATCGGTGCGCAGGTCAGCCGCAACGAGTTCTCGGCACTCGGCGAAGAAGCGTTCGTGCCGCAGACCGATACCGATGCCGCTGCGCTGTTCATTCTTGAAGAGTTGCAAGCCACCGACCGACTGCTGTTCACCCTCGGCGGACGCCTTGAGCACACCACGGTCGATCCGGATGCAAAAGGTAACGAACGTTTTGCCAACGCCGACCGCTCCAGCAGTTTCACCGCTGGCAGTCTTTCCTCTGGCGCGGTGTACACGCTGACGCCAGTCTGGTCGGTGGCTGCGACGCTGGGCTACACAGAGCGCGCCCCGACGTTTTATGAGCTTTACGCCAACGGTGCCCACGTCGCGACCGGCACCTATGAAGTCGGTGATGCCGGGCTGTCGAAAGAAAAAGCCGTGTCCAGCGATCTGGCGTTGCGTTTTGATAACGGCACGCACAAGGGCAGTGTCGGTGTGTTCTACAGCCACTTCTCCAATTACATCGGCTTGCTCGGCACGGGCCGAACGCTGAATGACGAAGGCGAGGAAGACGCAGACGGCATCCCTGAATACACGTATTCCGGCGTACGAGCGCGCTTCAGCGGTATTGAAGCGCAGGATCGCTGGACACTTGGCGAAAACGCCTTGGGCAAGTTTGCCCTGGAACTGTCCGGCGACTACACCCGCGCGAAGAACCTCGATACCGGCGAAGACTTGCCGCGCATCGCGCCGCTGCGGTTGAACAGCGGGCTGCTGTGGGAGCTGGACAAGTGGCAGGCGCGCATCGATGTTGAACACGCCAGTTCACAGCATCGCGTGCCGACTAACGAAAGCAGCACCGATGGCTACACGACGCTGGGCGCCAATGTCGGGTATCACTTTGATGTCGGCCAGAGCCAATGGCTGGCCTTCGTCAATGCCGAGAACCTGACCAATCAAACCGTGCGTTACGCCAGTTCGATTCTGCGCGACATTGCGCCGGCAGAAGGGCGCAGCATTCAGGTCGGGTTGCGCACAACGTTCTGATAATCACTGATTGCCACTGTAGGAGCTGTCGCGGCCCGAGCCTGCGGCAGCTCCTACACAGACGTTGTCAGGTGGATTGGGCCGTGTCGTCCTCCGGCACGTCGTCAAGAATGTCCTCTTGTCCCGGCAATTCCGTAATCACACTGAAATCCGTCACTTCAACCGCGCCCAGGCCATAACCCAGCAAATGGAAAGAAAATGCTTTGCGCTCTTGCGGGTTGTCGAAGCTGAAGTTCATTTGCAGTGGCTGCTCGGCGGTTGCGACCATCTCCTGCGGCAGACCGATCTGCACATCCTGTTCAAACTCCTTGGCCTTGAGCTGAATGTACGCGGCCTGCTGCGGATCGACCGAGCGCACGGTCAGGCGTACGCGGGTGTGCGAGCCTTTGGGCATTTCCAGGTATTGCGCGCCGATCAGGTTGTCGGCCCAGTCATCCTTGATCTGCGCTTGCAGCGGGATAACGTTGGTGCTGCCGAACTGATAGCGATGATTGAGCGGTGTGCGCAGCAGCGAAAGGTCGAGGGCATTGGCGCGGGCGGCGATCTGCCGGGCCGGGTGGCCGCTGTAGTTACCTTTATAGAGGGCATTTTCGGCGATGAACCCGGCGCTTTCGTAGTAGCGGCAGCGACGCGGCATGTCGCACTCGGAAAAGATCCCCTGACCGTTGTGATAGCGCAGCTTGCCGTTGGTGAACGACATGATTTCGCGGCCGCTGTCGTAATCGCGAAACAGCGAGCGACCGCTCAGCGCGGAAGGCACCGGCAAATCGAAGTAATCGAGAATCGACGTACTCAGATCGACGTGGCCATAAACGCCTTTGTTCAGTCGTGGCAGTTGCGCTTGCTCCGGCGCCAGGGTCAGATTGAAGCCCCACGAAGAAGCCAGTCGCACGCCGTCGATGCCGTGGGATTCGTCCGAGGTGATCACCACCAGCGTATCTTTCAGAACGCCTTGGCGTTCGAGGCCGCTTAGAAACTGCTCCAGCGCATCGTCGAGATAACCGACGGCGGCCTGTTTTGGCGTTTCGAAGCGCTCCAGATATTCCTCGGGCGCGGAGTAGGGCTGATGGGTGCCGACGGTCAGTAACGTCAGCATCCACGGCTTTTTCTGCTTTTTCAGTTCGCCGACATAGTCCAGCGCGCCCTCGAAAAATGCCTTGTCATCCTTGCCCCACGGGAACTCCAGATAGTTGCTGTTGGTGAACCACTCCAGACCGTGCGTCGCATCGAAACCGATGTGCGGCATGATCTTGTCTTTGGCCATGAAGCGCAGGCCGGCACCTTGCAGATAGTGCGTGCTGAAGCCGTGTTCACGCAGTTGCGCCGGCAGGCAGGCCTGATTGCGCTCGTTGAGGGTCAGCATCTCCACGCCTTTGGGCGTGCCGTTGTTGAGCTTGTCATAATCGCCGCAGAGCATCGCGTACAGACCGCGAATGGTCTGATGGGTATGCAGCACGTAATCCGGGGTGTTCATGCCGCGCTCGGCCCAGCGACTGAGGTTGGGCATCAGGTCTTCCTGATAATGACTGCCGATGGCTTCGCGGTTGGCGCGGATGTAGGCACCGGGAATGCCTTCCAGGGCGATGATCAGTACGTTGCGCGCTTGCCCAGGGGCGGCCAGCAGTTTCTGCCCGTTGAGGTCGACGTCGGTGAGACCGGCCATGGCCGGCGCGGGTTCTTCGACATCGCCGTCCAGCCATTCCTCGCCCCGAATCTGCAGATCGGCGACCTCAGTAGCCAGCAACTGGTGCGGCAGGTTGTACTGGCGCCACGGATCCGCTTCACTCGGCCACAGGTTCTGCGCGCCCCAGTGCGCGGCGAACAACACCAGCGGTGCGCTCCAGGCGGCGCGTGGCAGGGGCGGGCGCGGTAGATCGCGGTTGGCAAACCGGGTTGCTAACCAGAACAGCAGGGCCAGCAGCAAGGTGATACCCAGCGCCGGATGCGCCAGCCCGCCACCGGTGGAATTTTCCACGAACTGCGGATCGATCAGGTAATGAATATCCGAAGGCGTCGGCAGACGCCCGACGGCGCTGACCAGTTCAGCGGTCGCCACGGCCAGCAGTCCCCAGAACAGCAACACCGGCAAGGCCAGCCACCACGCCCGGCGATGCAGCAACACGACCAGCAGGCTGCCAATGGCCAGGTCCGACAAATAACCCAGAGGTGCCGACCAGCCCAGTGCCGCACGCAGGCACACCGGCACAATCAGCACGAGAAATATCAACGAAAAGAGGCGGGCATGCGGCTGCCGCAACCGGTTAAAAAGAGCGCTCACAAAAAAGACCTTCCAGCCATTAAGTCGTCATAAAAGTGTGCTCGATGATACCAAGGGTGGGCTGTCTGATCGCCCTTTTAAACGCTCGACTGATGCGCTGGTGCGCGAGCTCTCGAAGGTGACGTCGCGCCTGCAGCCCTGATCGGCCCTCGGGTCAAACGGCAATCGGCGATATTGCTACCGACGGATTTATTGTTTCAGGCTGTTTATGCCGCCAAATCATCACCGGTATCCAATGTACGAACAGCGCAACGCTGCGATCTTTCTAAACCTCGGAATCAAAAGCCCGCAGGCTCATTGCGCTCAACAACCCGTGCTATCGATATGCGATAAAGATATTTAATTTCTATTTTTTATAGCGATAAAGTCAGGCCTTTCAGCACACCACCCCCATGCTGCGAGGTTGTCATGGCCACACCGTTCAAACGTTCCGCACTGACTCTGTTGGCCGCTTCCCTGGCCGCGAGTGCCTTGTTCAGCACCGGCGCTCAAGCTGAGGGCAAGATCAGCATCGCTCAACAATTCGGCATCGGTTACCTGATTCTCGATGTGGTGCGCGACCAGAACCTCATCGAAAAACACGGCAAAGAGCAGGGTCTCGACATCAAGGTCGACTGGAACAGCATTTCCGGCGCCACGGCGATGAACGAAGCATTGCTCACGGGATCGCTCGACGTGGTGTCTGCCGGCGTGCCGCCGATGCTCACCGTGTGGGATCGCACCAAAGGCAAACAGAACGTCAAAGCCATCGCCGCACTGGGCTCAATGCCCAACTATCTGCTGACCAACAATCCGAACATCAAGACCCTCAAGGACTTCACTGACAAGGACCGGATTGCCGTGCCTGCCGCCGGCGTGGGCTTCCAGTCGCGCACCTTGCAGATCGAAACCGCCAAGGAATTCGGCGACGCGCAGTACAAGAAATTCGACGATATCTCGGTCAGCCTGCCGCACCCCGATGCGACGGCTGCGCTGATTGCCGGCGGCTCTGAGATCAACTCGCACTTCTCCAGCCCACCGTTCCAGTACCAGGCGTTGCAGAATCCTAACGTGCACAAAGTGCTGAGCTCCTATGACGTGCTTGGCGGCCAGGCGACGTTCAACGTGCTGTACACCACGGAAAAATTCCACGACGAAAACCCGAAAACCTACAAGGCGTTCTATGACGCGTTGGCCGAGGCCGAGAAGATCATCAAGGCTGACAAGCCGGCGGCGGCTCAGGCGTACATTCGTGTCGAGCAGTCGAAACTGCCGCTGGCCCTGGTCGAGCAAATCGTCAAGGATCCGGAAATCGATTTCACCGTGGTGCCGCAGCGCACCTTCATCTATGCCGAGAAGTTGCAGGAGCTGGGCGTGCTGAAGAACAAGGCCGACAGCTGGAAGGATTATTTCTTTGAAGAGGCGCATGACGGCGCGGGTAGTTGAGCGAATGGCATGAAGCCTCAAGAATCATCTTCACCGGGCGATACCAGTGGTCAACGTGCGCCGAATCATCTGATTCGGCGCAACGCATGGATTTTTTGACAGGCACGGTATTAAAGAATGCTACGGAAAGTTTGCAGCACATTGGCAACCTGGGGGGCTATCACTCTGAGTGTTGCCGTATTGAACGGGTGCACGACGGCGCGATACGACGGTCAACGCGCGCCGGATCCGGCCAAGGCTGTGATTATCGGCTCCATCACCGAAGGCTATCTGACTCAGCCGCACGGCCTGACGGTCAACATCAAACAGCAGGGAGAGCCAGACACAGCCATTACCCTGACCACGCTGTACAACGAAGACGACCAGCCGTCCCCGAACCTGCTGGGGCATCTGTTCATGTACGAGGTGCCGCCAGGACGCTACGAATTCATCGATTGGAACTATCAGTTCTATATGGGGCACGCCGTTGCCCGGCCGTCCTCGACGGTATTCACCGTGAAGGCAGGGCAGACGCTTTACATCGGTAATCTCTACGCCAATGCGCTGACGTACTGTTTGTCCAACGTCAATGATGCCGAAGAAACCGTCGAGCGCCTCAAGGGCAAATACCCGATCCTGCAAAGCCGCACGATCATCAATCTGACCTCCGAAAGCGCCTTCAAACCGTGGCCCACCTCTGATGCCAAAGACAACGGCAAAGGGCTTTGCGTTTTTTGAAGCACTATCGGCCGGGCACTTTTTTCCAAGGAATAAATTGATGAATCGCACCGCACTACTTTGGGTTGGCCTGCTGGCCAGCCTGACCCTGCTCAGCGGCTGTGCCGCCGGGCCTGATTTGAAGGGACAACCATTTTTTACTGCAGTGGAAAAGGCGCAACCGGAGCAGGCGACACTGTACTTCTATCGGCCTGCCGCGAGTGTCGGTTACTTCGTGACCCCGACGATTACGATCAATGGAAACGCCGTCGGAGTTTTACCTTCCGGCGGGTTTTTCCGGACAACCGTGCCGGCCGGTTCCTACCGGATCGAGTCGACTACTCCGCCATTTGTCAACAGCAGCGTCAACAAACGCTTCGACTTGAACGTCGAAAGCGGCCATGTCTATTTCATCGCCGATGAGACCAGTTCCCGGGCGTTCAGCGATGACCATGCGCTGGGTGAAGTGAACGACGCCTATTATTCGGGCGCGCATTTCTACTTCCGTTATGCATTGGTACCTGCGGAAGAAGCGTTGCGGACGATCAAGTGGTGTCAGCAGGTGCCAGTGGCCGTCAAGTGATATTCGAAAACGGCAGAACCCGGTCAGTGTTCTGCCAATTCGTCTCGGTGTTGTGCTACTGGCTGGTCCTTGCTTCAGCGCCGAACTCCTGGAGCTTATGGAGGCGCGGTCACGCCACCTCTTCGCGCTTCACCACCAGCGTCAAAATGTCATAACTGGCCACCAGCTCCCCGAGCTGGTCGGTGACTTCCACATCCCACGCCACCACCCCTTGCGCAATGCCTTGCGGGCTCTTCTTGCCCTGGTCGATCTTGCGTCTGCAGGTCAGGCGCGCCTGGATGGTGTCGCCGATACCGACCGGGTTGATGAAACGCAGAGTGTCGAGGCCATAGTTGGCCAACACCGGGCCGGGGGCGGCGGAAACGAACGGGAGTTTGGTCGAACCGTGATCGAGGCTTACACCGAGCTGAAATCCGTGTGCATCGCCCACTGACCTCAAACCCTGTAGGAGCTGCGGCACGCTGCGATCTTTTGATTTTGATTTTCAAGAAGCAGGATCAAAAGATCGCAGCGTGCCGCAGCTCCTACAGGGGGATCGTGTCAGGCTTCACCGTCGTCGAAGATGCTTTCTATGGGCATTTCAAATGTCCGGGCGATCTGGAACGCCAGCGGCAAACTCGGATCGTAGCGTTCGTTTTCGATCGCATTGATGGTCTGGCGCGACACGTTCAGGCGTTCCGCCAGATCGGCCTGTGACCACTTGCGCTCGGCGCGCAGTTCCTTGAGGCGATTTTTCATTGGTAGCGGCGTCGCGCAATCTGTAGTCCAAGAATCCACATCAGACCCATCACCGGCCACACGCACGTCCAGGGAATGTGCGGCGCGCCGACGTTTTCCAGAAAACCGTAGCTGAAGGTCAACAGTGCCGAGGCGGCGAAGGCGAAGCCCAGCGCTTCGAACTGGATGCGCAGATGCATTTCGTCCATGCGCCGCATATTGCGCACGATGGCCCAGCACATCAGGCCTGCCGGAAGGATCGGGGTCAGTGCCACCACGGATCGCAGAAAAATGTTGGCGTCCAGCAGGTATTGGCTGGCGATCAGGGAAAGGCTCAACACCAGCACGTAGAGAACCAATGCGGCGCCCAGTTCGAGGTAGTAGCGGTTCATTCTTCACTTCCTATGTAAAAGACCTTTTACATCCTCGCTGAAGCATTCCTTGATGTAAAGCACGCTTTCCATCAGTTCAAAAAAACGGGGCGGCATGATCATCAATCATGCCGCCCCGCAGGTGTTTCAGTCAGTCAGATCAGTGCATTTTGCTGTGATCGTGACCTTCCATGTTGGTCAGCGCGCGAACCGGCGCTTTGACTTCGATGGTTTCTTTCTCGCCTTTGGCGTTCTCGACGGTCAGGGTCAGCGGCACGCTTTCGCCTTCCTTGAGCTGACCGGTCAGGCCCATCAGCATCACGTGGTAGCCGTTCGGATCTAGCTTGACGGCTTTGCCGGCTGGCAGCTCGACGAACTTCACCGGGCCCATGCTCATGACGTCATTCTTCATGGTCATTTCGTGGATCTGCACGTCTTTGGCCGCGGGTGTTGCGACGCTGAGCAACTTGCTGTCGCTGTCGGCGGTCAGGGTCATGAATGCACCGCTGGCGGACTGGGTCGGCACGGTGGCACGAACCCAGGCATCGTCGACTTTGGTCGCTGCAGTCGCCTGGAATGCCAGACCCAGCAGAGAAAAACCGATGACAGCGCGTTTGATGTGGTTCAGAACAGGTTGCATCAGCAAACCTCCATAACAGTAAGCAAATCTTCCGTGCATTGTTCTGCCGAAAGCGAGGTGGACAGACCCAGGCGCAAGCCGCCGTTGGAGTCATAAACGTAGCTGGTGGCGGTGTGCGAGATGGTGTAGGTGTCGCCGGCCGGGACTTTCTCGTAGAACACGTCGAATTCCTTGGCCGTGGCCGCGGTTTCCTCAAGCGTGCCGTACAGCGCAACGAAGGTCGGATCGAAGGCCTTCATGTAGGCGTCGAGGATTTCCGGCGTGTCGCGCTCTGGATCGAGGCTGATGAAGATCACCTGCAAACGGTCGCCATCGGCGCCCATCAGCTTCTTGATTTTCGCCGCGCGGGCAAGGGTGGTCGGGCAGACTGCCGGGCACTGGGTGAAACCGAAGAACACCATCGGCATCATGCCGCGAAAGCTCGACAGCGTCATGGTTTCGCCATCGGTGTTCTTCAGTTTGAAGGTGCGCCCCATGATCTTGTTACTCAGATCCTTGCCGTACTTGTACGACAGTTGGCCGCGGGTGTCGCAGCCGGCGAGCAGGCCGAGCCCGAGCACGCCCATTCCCGCAAGCACCTTGCGGCGAGTCAACAAAGCCGTCATCTAATACCGCCTTTTGCAGCCCGTCAGTCGGCAGGACTGGCGGGGGGTTAACCGTAAAAGCGGCGCATGATACCAAACTGAGACCAGACGACGGCTGCGGATCGCCGTGCGGTGTGGGATCGAGCGACAAAAGGTGTAAGAAAAAGTGACGTAGGCTCACTGCACGCGCGATTCATCTCCCCGCCAGCCGCCGCCCAGCGCGGTGTAAAGGTTGACCTCGGCGACCAGTTGCGCGAGGCGGTCGGTGATCAATCCTTGTTGCGAACTGAACAGCGAGCGCTGCGCATCGAGGAACGTCAGGCTGCTGTCGACACCGTTCTTGTAACGATTCTGCGCGAGGTTGTAATAGGTCTGCGTGGCCTCGACCAGATCGCGTTGCGCCTGCAATTGCTGCTGATAGGTGGCGCGCGCCGCCAGCCCGTCGGCGACTTCCTGAAACGCCGTTTGAATCGATTTTTCGTATTCGGCGACGGCGACGTCTTTCTGCAATTTCGAATAATCGAGGCTTGCGCGCAGGCTGCCGGCGTTGAAGATCGGCAGGCTGATCTGCGGCTGAAACGTCCAGGCACCCGAGCCGCCGCCAAACAGTCCGGAAAGGTCGCGACTGGACGTGCCGGCGTTCGCCGTCAGGCTGACACTGGGGAAAAACGCCGCCCGCGCCGCACCGATATTGGCGTTGGCGGCTTTGAGTTTGTATTCGGCCTGGAGAATGTCCGGGCGTCGTTGCAGTAAGTCCGAGGGTAAGCCGGCGGGCAGTTGCTCGACCAGATCACTGGCCAGTGGTTGCCCGGGCAAGGACGGCGACACCGGTGTGCCGACCAGCAAGGTCAGGCTGTTGAGATCCTGCGCGACCTGGCGCTGATAGCGCGCCAGATTGGCCCGTGAACTGTCGACGCTGGTTTGCGCCTGAGCCTGTTCCAGTGCCGAAGATTTGCCAGCATCGCGATTGCGCGTGGTCAGGTGCAGGCTCTGCTCGTCGGCGACGAGGGTGTCGCGGGTCAGCTCCAGCAGTTCCTGGTCGGCGCGCCACGTCAGGTAGGCATTGGCGACGTTGGCCACCAGACTCAATTGCGCACTGCGCCGCGCCTGCTCGGTCGCCAGCCAGCTTTGCAGCGCCTGCTCGCTGAGACTGCGCACCCGGCCGAAGAAATCCAGTTCGTAGGCACTGATGCCGAGGTTGACCGCGTAGGTTGAATTGATCAGCGCTTTGCCTTGGGTCACGCTCGGCGGCATGCGCTGGCGTGATTCGCTGGCATTGGCCGACACCGCCGGGTACAGGTCGGCACGCTGAATGCGGTACTGCGCCTGGAACGCTTCGACGTTGAGCGCCGCGACGCGCAGGTCGCGGTTGTTGACCAAGGCGCTTTCGATCAGTTGCTGCAGGGCAGGGTCGTTGAACAGCGTGCGCCAGTCTTCGCTGGACGTTGCTGCCTGCGTTGGCTGCGGATATTGCGCGGCAACCGGTGAAGCGGGCCGCTGGTAGTCGGGTATCAAGGAGCAGCCGGCCATCAGCATAGCTAAGGACAGCAGAGAAAATCGCAACGTCAACATCAAACAGCCTCGTTCATGAAAGAGCGGATGCCTGGAGTGAATAACCCGTAAGCCAGACCCTCCCCCCGTAGGAGCTGCGGCACGCTGCGATCTTTTGATCTTGTTCTTGAAAAGGCAGGATCAAAAGATCGCAGCGTGCCGCAGCTCCTACAGGGGGGAGGGAAGTCAGTGGGGGATTTTGAACAGGCTCAGGCCCCGGCCATCCATTTCGCCAGCCCATGTCGGCCACTGACCCCCAGTTTCGCGGTGGCGCGCTTGAGATAGGTCTCGATCGAACTGTTCTTGACCCTTAACTGTTGCGCCATCTGCGGCACCGTGCCACCGGTCAGGAGCCCCAGGCACACCTCCTTTTCGCGCACCGAGAGCACAATGCCGCTCAGCCCCAGGCGCTCATCAAATACCTGCGCCAGCGGGGCCTGATCCAGTTCAGCCAATGGCTGGCGCGGTTGTCGGGCGAGGATTTGCCGACTGATCTGCGCATGGCGCTCGATCAGCGGCAGCAAGGTGTCGGAGAGGCTCTTGAGAAATGACAGTTCCGGCAGGGAAAACACGCGCTGGGTGTGTGGTCGGAAAAACGAGATGACGCATCGGCGATTCGAGGTGCGCGAGACCAGATTGCACTGGTGGACGCTGTGCTGCGGATGGCGTGGCTGGAGCGAGGCTTTCAGTTGGATCAACAGTGAGTCGTTCATCTCGATCATCTTCTGCAACAACGGATGATCGTCCGGTCGCTGCAACGGGGCGGGCGGCGGGAAGGTCTGCACTTGGCCGGCGCTGCCCAACGGCTTGATCTCGACCACGCTGGCCTGACGCTCATCCAGCGTCCACTCGCTCAGATCGACACGGTTGACCGGTACCAGCGTGTCGACCAGCTGGAACATGTTGGTGGCGAAGTGATCGTCGCCCGTGCTTGCAATCAGTTCTCCCAGTTGCCAATAAAAAAGCGGGTTTTCCATGTTGCGAATGCTGCCGGTCAGATTCATATCCTTGTCATCCCTGGTTCAGAGCCATCACTGAATCGTCTGCCGTCTGTGTAAAAGCCGCCCACGCAGTCATTTCTCCTTGAACATGATCCGGAGCAGGATTTAAGCCTATGGATTTGTCCTACGTCTGTAGGGGAAAACAGGGACACAAAGTGCCACTATTTTTGAATCCTGGCGCCGGGGTTCTGGCGGGGCCGATGAGCGGCGACGGGTCGCAAGTGACTGTTCAGTCATGCAGAGGCCGCGAAAACCGGGGATTGGCCAAGGCCGATCGGCGGCGTTCAGGCAAATGGCGGCGTTGCTATGTGGTTCTTTTCCTACAAGCTTTTCAGAATTTCCTCTCCGAACTTGTAGGCAGTGCCTGCGCTTACCGCGACAGCAAGATCAAACAGGCGCGTGCAGACGTTGTGGTTGTCCGGGTTTCAGGTGTCATGTCGGTGCCGGGGCCGATGCTTGAATACGTGGCAAATTACATGAGATGGATCTTATGCCGCCTATTTCTGCCAACGTGGCGGACGATCAGTCCGCGCCTGTCGAGACGTACCCTCTGACTGCCGCCCAGCGGGATATCTGGCTGGACCAACAGAGTCGCGGAGATTCGCCGCTGTATAACATTGGCGGTTATGTCGAACTGAGCGGGCCGCTGGACCCGCTGTTGCTGCAATCGGCACTTGAACGGCTGGTAGCCGCAAACGATGCCTTGCGCATTGTTCTGTCAACGGACGTTGGTCACGATGGGTTGCCGCTGCAGAAGTTTGCGCAGGATTTGCCGGTGGCCATGCCGCTGCATGATTTCAGCCAGCACAGCGATCCACGGTCGGCCGCTCAGGCGCTGGTGGAAAAGCACATGGCGCAGGCTTACACATTGAGCGGACAGCCGTTGTTCCGTTTCAGCCTGATTCGCCTTGATCGTCACCGTCACTGGCTGGCGGCGCAGGCCCATCATTTGATCATCGATGGCTGGGGGTTCGGTCTGCTGTTCAAGTCGGTGGGTGAAATCTACAGCGCGTTGTGCCGTGACGAGCAGCTAAACGTAGCGGCGCCGTCCTATGTCGGCTTCATCGACGATGATGCGTCCTACCAGCAGTCATCGCGTTACGAACTCGATCAACGCTACTGGCTGGACAAGTACCGCAGCATTCCCGAACCCTTGTTGACTCCCTGTCATCGCGAACCCCTCGGCGCTGAAATGGCACCAGGTCAAATCCATGTCGAGGCTTTTCCGACGCTGTTGCACGAGCGCATGAAAGACACGTCACGGCAGTTGGGCGGCTCGGCGTTTCATGTACTGCTGGCTGCGCTGCACGTGTATTTCAGTCGTACTGCCCAACGTGACGAGTGGGTGGTCGGCTTGCCGATCCTCAATCGCTCCGGTGCCCGCTTCAAAGGCACTCTAGGGTTATTCACCCAAGTCAGTGCAATGCGCATGGGCTTTGGCCGAACACTGTCATTTGGCGATTTGATCAAAGCGATCGGCGCTGGCCTGAAGCAGGATTTCCGCCATCAACGCTATCCACTGAGCGAGATGAACCGCGCGCTGGGCCTGTTGCGTGAAGACCGCTCGCAACTGTTCGAGCTGTCGGTGTCCTACGAACAAGACGACCATGACTACCGTTACGGCGATGCGCCGGGGCACGTGGTCAAGGTCTCCAACCAGCACGAAGCGACACCGCTGGCCATTCACCTGCGCAGCAACCGCTACAACGACAAGGCCTGGCTGCATCTGGTGTACTCGCCGGCCTATTTCACGGCAGACGAGATCGCGTCGTTTACCGAGCACTTGGTGCTGATCCTGGAGCAAGGCCTGGAGTCTCCTGAACGGATCGTCGCCGATTTCAACCTGATCAGCCCGGCACAACTCGCCCGGTTGAATGAGTGGAATGACACCCGAGTCAGCTATCCGCAAAACCAGACCATTCATCAACGCTTCGAGTCGCGCGTGGCTGAACAGCCGGACGCCGTAGTCGCGACTTATCAGGGGCGGTCGCTGAGTTACGCCGAGCTGAACCGGCAAGCCAATGCGCTGGCCCATCATCTGCTGGGCCTCGGTGTACGGCCCGATGACCGGGTGGCGATTGTTGCCCGCAGAGGCCTGGAAACCTTGGTCGGGCTGCTGGCGATTCTCAAGGCTGGCGCCGCTTATGTGCCGATTGACCCGGCGCATCCCCCCGAGCGCCTGAGTTATCTGCTCAGCGACAGCGCTCCGATGGCGCTGCTGACGCAAAGTGATGTGCGCGAGCGCTTGCCTGCCACAGCGCTGCCGGTGATTGAGCTTGATCGGCGCGAGTGGGCGCTCGACAGCGTCACCAATCCTGAGGTGGCCGGGCTGAATCCTGGCAACCTCGCCTACGTGATTTACACCTCCGGCTCGACCGGGTTGCCCAAGGGCGTGATGGTCGAACACCGCACCTTGGGCAATCTGGTCGACTGGCACTGCGAGGCTTTCGGCCTCGGCCCAGGGCAGCACACGTCGAGCCTGGCCGGGTTCGGTTTCGACGCGATGGCGTGGGAGGTCTGGCCAGCGTTGTGTGCCGGGGCGACGGTGCATTTTTCACCCGCGAGCGACGGCAGCGAAGACATTGATGCGCTGCTCGCCTGGTGGCGTGCGCAGCCGCTGGACGTCAGCTTCTTGCCCACGCCGATTGCCGAATACGCCTTCAGCAAACAACTCGATCATCCGACCTTGCGCACCTTGCTGATCGGCGGCGATCGCCTGCGCCAGTTCAACCGCGCGCAGGGTTTTGCGGTGATCAACAACTATGGCCCGACCGAAGCCACGGTGGTTGCCACTTCAGGACTGATCGCACCGGGGCAGGCGTTGCACATCGGCAAACCAGTCAGCAATGCCACGACTTACCTGCTTGATGATCAACAGCGCCTGGTGCCGATCGGCATCATTGGCGAGTTGTATGTCGGCGGCGCGGGGGTTGCACGGGGCTATTTGAATCGCCCGCAGTTGACGGCCGAACGCTTCCTCGACGACCCGTTCAGTGCGCAGCCGGATGCGCGCATGTATCGCACCGGCGATCTCGCCCGTTGGCGCGCCGACGGCAATCTTGAATACATCGGTCGCAACGATGACCAGGTCAAAGTCCGTGGTGTGCGTGTCGAGTTGGGTGAAATCGAAGCGGCACTCGCCAGCCATGATGCTGTGAGGGAAGCCGTGGTGCTGGTGCGTGACGGCCAACTGTTGGCGTGGTTCACCGAACGTGAATCGCTGGACATCCTGCAACTGCATGCGCACCTGACCTCGCGTTTGCCGGCCGCCATGCTGCCGGCCGCTTACGTTCGTCTGGCGAGTCTGCCCCTGACGGCCAACGGCAAGCTTGACCGCCAGGCCCTGCCGCCACCGGGGCCGGAAGCGTTGATCCGTCGCGAATACGAGGCGCCACAGGGTGACGTCGAAATTGCCCTGGCGCAGATCTGGGCCGAAGTCCTGCAGGTCGAACGGGTAGGGCGTCACGATCATTTCTTTGAGCTGGGCGGCCACTCGTTGCTGGCCGTCGGCCTGATCGAGCGCATGCGTCAGATCGGCATGAGCAGCGATGTGCGGGTGCTGTTCAACCAGCCGACACTGGCCGCGCTGGCTGCGGCGGAGGGCAGCGGCCGCGAAGTCGCGGTGCCGGCCAACCGTATTGCCGCCGATTGCACGCACATCACGCCGGACCTGCTGCCACTGGTGCAACTCGATCAAACGATGATCGAGCGTATCGTCGCAACCGTGCCGGGCGGTGCCGCCAATGTGCAGGACATCTACCCGTTGGCGCCGTTGCAGGAAGGCATTCTCTATCACCACATCACCGCCGCACAGGGCGATCCGTACCTGCTGCAATCACTGCTGGCGTTCGACACTATCGAGCGGGTCGAGGCCTTCGCCGCTGCGTTGCGTCAGGTCATGGCGCGCCACGACATCCTGCGCACGGCAGTGGTCTGGGAAGGGCTGACGTCACCGGTGCAGGTGGTGTGGCGCGAGGCGATTTTGCCGGTGCAGGAGGTCGAACTGGATCCTGCTCACGGCGCGATCATCGATCAATTGCACGAGCGTTTTGACGCGCGGCGCTATCGCCTCGATGTGAGTCAGGCTCCACTGCTGCGCCTGATGTTTGCCCGCGATTCCGCGCATAACCGCGTGGTCGGCATCTTGCTGTTCCACCACTTGGCAATGGATCACGTCGCACTGGAGGCGATGCGCGAAGAAATTCACGCCAGCCTGTCCGGGCACGGCGAACCGCTGGCAGCACCGGTGCCGTACCGCAACTACGTGGCGCAAACGCGCCTGGGCGTCAGCGAGCAGGAGCATGAAGCGTTCTTTCGGCAGATGCTCGGTGACATCGACGAACCGACCTTGCCGTTCGCGCTGCAGAACGTCCAGGGCGACGGCAGCAACATCGAAGAAGCCGAGCAAGCCGTGGCGCCCGAACTCTATCAACGCATGCAGCAGCAGGCACGTCTGGCCGGCGTGAGCGTTGCCAGCCTGATCCACCTCGCCTGGGCGCAGGTGCTGGCGGCGACGTCCGCTCAGCAAAGTGTGGTGTTCGGCACGGTGCTGATGGGCCGCATGCAGGGTGGCGCGGGCGCCGACCGTGCGCTGGGGGTGTTCATCAACACCTTGCCGCTGCGCGTTGATGTCGGCGAAGGCGCGCGCAACGCGGTGAAATCCACTCATGCGCGGCTGAGTGCTTTGCTCGGCCATGAGCACGCTTCTCTGGCGCTGGCCCAGCGTTGCAGTGGCGTTGCCGCACCCGCGCCACTGTTCAGCGCCTTGCTCAACTACCGGCACAGCGATGATGTCGAGCAAAAAACCTCCCGCCAGACCTGGCAGGGTATCGAGACGCTGGCCAACGAAGAGCGCACCAATTACCCGTTTACTTTGAGTGTCGATGACCTCGGCACGGGGTTGCGCCTTACCACCAGAACCTTGTCGAACATTGGCGCGCAACGGATTTGCGCTTACGTGCAGGCGGCTTTGAACGGTTTGGTCGAGGCGTTGGAAACTACCCCGCAACGGCCGTTGAACAGTCTGCCGTTGCTGCCGCAAGAAGAGCTGCACCAGCTGCTGGTCGAGTTCAACGATACGGCAATCGATTGCCCGATGGAGCAGCCGCTGCAGGCACTGTTCGAACAACAGGTTGTGCGTAAACCGGATGCCGTTGCGGTGCAATTTGCCGAGAAGTGCCTGACCTATCGTGAGCTGAACGAGCAGGCCAACCGCTTGGCCCATCATCTGCGCGGGCTGGGCGTTCAGCCGGATGCGCGGGTAGCGATCTGCGTCGAGCGCGGGCCGGAACTGGTGGTCGGTCTGCTGGGCATTCTCAAGGCTGGCGGTGCTTATGTGCCGCTCGATCCCGATTATCCGCTGCAACGCCTGAACTACATGCTGCAGGACAGCGCGCCGGTTGCGCTGCTGGTACATGCCGCGACGCGTGATCTGCTTAGCGAACCCGGCGTGCCGCTGCTCGATCTCGACCTCAGCGCCTGGCAGGACCAGCCGCACGATAATCCGCGGGTGCCGGGTCTCGGCGCGACGAATCTGGCTTATATGATCTACACCTCCGGCTCCACCGGCACCCCGAAGGGGGTGATGATCGAGCACCGCAGTGCCTGCAACATGGTGCACTGGGGCTCGCAACTTGCGCCGCCCACCGAACACGGCGCGTTGCTGCAAAAGGCCCCGTACAGTTTCGACAGTTCGGTGTGGGAGATCTTCTGGCCGCTGTGCTCGGGCATGCGCCTGGTCCTTGCGCGCGCCGATGGCAATCGCGATTCGGCCTATGTGACGCAAGTGATTCGCGAGCAGAACATCACCGTGGTCAAATTCGTGCCGGCGCTGTTGCAGCAGTTCATCGAACAGGACGACGTCAGCCAGTGCACCAGCCTCACCGACGTGCTCAACGGTGGCGGCGAATTGACCGTCGCGCTGGCCCGGCAAGTGCGTGAGCGCCTGCCCTGGGTGCGCCTGCACAACGTCTACGGGCCGACCGAAACCACGGTCGACAGCAGCGGCTGGACGCTGGAACCCGGCGAGCCGCTGCCGCCGACACCGGTGCCGATCGGCAAGGCGCTGAGCAACACGCGGCTGTATGTCCTTGATGCCTGCGATCAACCGGTGCCGCTTGGCGTCAGCGGGCATTTGCACATTGGCGGAGTGGGCGTGGCGCGGGGCTATCTGGGGCTGCCGCAATTGCAGGCCGAGCGTTTTATCGACAGCCCGTTCGTGGCCGGTGATCGTTTGTATCGCACCGGTGATCTGGTGCGTTACGACGCTGACGGCAATCTCCAGTTCCTCGGGCGCAATGACTTTCAGGTCAAGCTGCGCGGGGTGCGTCTTGAGCTGGGCGAGATTGAAGCGCGTCTGCTCGAACACCCGGCCATCCGCGAAGCCGTGGTGCTGGTGCGCGATGAGCGACTGGTGGCTTATTACAGCGTCCGTGCCGAGCTGGCTGCACCGACGCTTGAAGCATTGCGCGCGCATGTGCTGGCGCAGTTGCCGGAGTTCATGGTGCCCGGCGCTTACGTGCTGCTGGCGGCGCTGCCGTTGACGCCCAACGACAAAATCGACCGCAAGGCGTTACCGGAACCGGGGGCGGAGGCGCTGCTCAGCCGGCCTTATGCCGCGCCCGAAGGCGACGTGGAAAGTGCCTTGGCGCAGATCTGGGCGCAGGTGCTCAAGGTTGAGCAGGTCGGGCGCGACGACAACTTCTTCGAACTGGGCGGGCATTCATTGCTGGCGGTGAGTCTGGTTGCGCGCATGCGTCTGGCCGGGCTGCATGTCGATGCGCGGACGCTGTTCAGCCAGCCGACACTGGCTGCGCTGGCGGCCCAGACCTCGCGGCAGGCCAGGCAGGTCGAAATCGCCCAGACCACCATCCCCAACCTCAGCCGCAAACGCCGTCTCTGACGGCGACCACAAACCCTGTAGGAGTGAGCCTGCTCGCGATGGCGTCAGGTCAGGCGATATGTTCGTGACTGACACACCGCAATCGCGAGCAGGCTCACTCCTACAGGGGCCGGTTGTGTGGCCCAGATCCTATATGGCTTGTCCCCGCTTCCCATGTCAGACACCCACGCCCCGATGTTTTAGTTTTTCCAGGCTGCGCGCCGCGTGCACGGACTCGCTGCTGCGCGCTCCTTTTTTTCGTATTTACAGCAGGTTACCTCATGCATTTCAGCGAACTGATGGCTGTTATTTCCACCCATGCGATCCGCCTTCAACAGGAAGATGAAGACCTGGTCATTCTGGGCAGCGACGACGCGCTGGATGACGCGTTGTGGGACAGCCTCTCGGCGCACAAGGCGCAATTGCTGGAACTGGTCGCCCAGCATGGCGGCGACTGGCTGAGCCCGGCCTTTCGCATCACCCCGGACATGCTGCCACTGGTGAATCTGCAGCAGGATGCCCTCGACCGCATCATTGCCACGCTGCCGGGGGGCGCCGCCAACGTGCAGGACATTTATCCATTGTCCGCATTGCAGGAGGGCATGCTGTATCACCATCTCTCGGCGGCTGCCGGCGATCCTTACATTTCCCAGGCGCGGTTCGTGTTCGACAGCCAGCAGAGGCTGGACGCCTTCGCCGACGCGTTGCGCTGGGTGGTCAAGCGTCACGACATTCTGCGCACCTCCTTTGTCTGGGAATATCTCGACGAAGCGGTGCAGGTGGTCTGGCGCGAGGCGCCGCTGGTGTGTGAAGAAATCAGCGTCGACAGCGAGCGTGATGTGCTCACGCAGTTGCTCGAGCGTCACGATCCGCAGCACTTTCGCCTCGATATGCAGCGAGCGCCGCTGCTGCGCATGGTCTATGCGCAGGATCCCGCGCAGGGCCGAGTCGTTGCGTTATTGCTGTTTCATCACATGATCATGGATCACGTCGCGCTGGATGTGCTGCGTCGGGAAATCCAGGCCTGTCTGCTCGGGCAGACTGCGCAAGTGCCTGCGGCGGTGCCGTATCGCGATCATCTGGCCATGGCGCGCAGTGCCGGCAATGAGCAGGCGCAGGAAGCGTTTTTCCGCGAGATGCTCGCCGACATCGACGAGCCGACACTGCCGTGTGGTTTGCAGGATGTGCAGGGTGACGGCCACGCTATCGAGGAAGCCTCGTTGATGCTCGCCAGCCACTTGAGCCGGCAGTTGCGCGAGCAGGCGCGGCAGCTCGGCGTAAGCGTGGCAAGCCTGTTGCATCTGGCGCTGGCGCGGGTGTTGGGGCAATTGTCCGGACGCACGGCGGTGGTGTTCGGCACCGTGTTGCTGGGACGGATGGACGCGGGCGAGGGCGGCGAGCAGGCGCTGGGGATGTTCATCAATACCTTGCCGCTGCGCGTTGATGTCGGTGAGCAAAGCGTGCGCGCTGGCGTGCTGGCGACTCATCGGCGCCTGACCGCTTTACTGGCCCACGAGCAAGCTTCGCTGGCTTTGGCGCAACGTTGCAGCGCCGTCGCGGTGCCAACGCCGCTGTTCAGCGCGATTCTCAACTACCGGCACAGCAGCGTCGAAGAAGTCGCTGACGTGGTCGACATCGCCCCCGGTGTGCAGGTATTGGGTGCCCGCGAGCGCACCAACTATCCGCTGACCATCAATATCGATGACCTCGGCGTGGATTTGCGCATCACTGCGTTGGCGGATGCGGCGCTGGGTGCCACACGCGTGGCGGCTTACCTGAACACCGCGCTGGAAAGTCTGGTCGCAGCCCTGCAAAACTCGCCCGACGCAGCGTTGCATACGCTGCACATTCTGCCGACCAGCGAACGCGAACACCTGTTGCGTGGCGCCAATCTACCGCTGACGCAGTTCCTCGAAACCCCACTGATCCACCAGCAGTTCGAAGCCCACGCACAGGCTCGACCTGACGCCACGGCACTGATGTTCAACGGGCTGACACTCAGCTACGGCGAGCTCAATCGCCGTGCCAACCAGGTCGCCCATTACCTTCTGGCGCTGAACATTCGTCCCGATGATCGTGTGGCCATCTGCGTCGAACGCGGCCCGCAAATGATCATCGGCCTGCTCGGCGTGCTCAAGGCCGGCGCCGGTTACGTGCCGATCGATCCGGCTTATCCGCTCGACAGAATCAGTTTCACCTTGCAGGACAGCGCCCCGGTGGCGGTGCTGATGCAAGCGGCGACGCGTGATCGCGTGGCCGCTCTCGAGGTGCCGCAGATCGACCTCGACAGCGCTCACCTCAAGGCCGAACTCGACAGCGATCCGCAGATTCCCGGGCTGACCCCGGCGCATCTGGCGTATGTGATCTACACCTCCGGTTCCACCGGTTTGCCCAAAGGCGTGATGGTCGAGCACCGCAACGTGGTGCGGCTGTTTTCTGCCACCGATGACTGGTTCCAGTTCAATCAGCAAGACATCTGGGCGCTGTTCCATTCCTTCGCCTTCGACTTTTCGGTATGGGAAATCTGGGGCGCGCTGGCGTTCGGCGGGCAATTGCTGTTGATCCCGCAAGCCGTCAGCCGCTCGCCGGACGACTGTTATGCATTGCTTTGCGAAACCGGTGTGACCGTGCTCAATCAGACGCCAAGCGCCTTCCGCCAACTGATCGCCGCGCAGGGTCGCAGTCAGTTGCAGCATTCCTTGCGGGAAGTGATTTTCGGTGGCGAAGCCTTGGAGCCGGGCCTGCTCAAACCGTGGTACGCGCGGGTCGGCAATGCCGGTACACGGCTGGTCAACATGTACGGCATCACTGAAACAACCGTGCACGTGACCTATCGACCGTTGCAGGCCGCCGACGCTCTGTTGGTCGGCGTCAGCCCGATTGGTGTGCGCATTCCCGACCTGCAACTGTATGTCCTCGATGCTCAGCATGAACCGGTTCCGGTCGGCGTGATCGGCGAGTTGTATGTCGGCGGGGCCGGCGTGGCGCGCGGTTATCTGAATCGTGAGGCGCTAACGAGCGAGCGCTTTATCAATGATCCGTTCAGTGAAAATGCCAATGCACGGTTATACAAAACCGGCGACCTGGCGCGTTGGGCCGCCGACGGCAGCCTCGAATACCTGGGGCGTAATGACGATCAGGTGAAAATTCGCGGTTTCCGCATTGAATTGGGCGAAATCGAAGCACGCCTGTCTGCCTGCGCAGGTGTGCGCGAAGCGGTGGTGATCGCCCGTGAGGACAGCCCTGGCGATCAGCGTCTGGTCGCCTATTGGCTGGCCGACGAAGGCGCCGCACCGGATGTCGCGCAATTGCGCGATCAACTGCTGGTGTCGCTGGCTGAGTACATGGTCCCTAGCGCCTTCGTGCGTCTGGACGCTTTGCCGCTGACCGCCAATGGCAAACTCGACCGCAAAGCCCTGCCGGCACCGGACAGCGACGCCTTCGCCTATCGTGGTTTCGAAGCGCCGGTCGGTGCCGTGGAAAACCTGATTGCCGAACTCTGGCAGACATTACTCGGTGTCGAGCAGGTCGGCCGCCATGACAATTTCTTCGAACTCGGTGGTCATTCGCTGCTGGCGGTGAAGCTGATCGAGCGTATGCGCCAACAGGATTTGCATTGTGACGTGCGCGTACTGTTTGGTCAGCCAAGCGTGGCAGCGCTGGCGGCGAACTTGAACAGCGAACGTGCCATCGTCGTTCCCGACAACCTGATCGAACCGGGTTGCACGCGCATTACTCCGGCGATGCTGCCGCTGGCCAATCTCGATCAAGCCGCGATCGACCGTGTCGTTGCAACGGTGCCGGGCGGCATCGCCAATGTGCAGGACATCTATGGCCTGGCGCCATTGCAGGCAGGGATTCTCTATCACCATCTGGCGACCAGCGCCGGTGATCCGTATGTGTTGCAGGCGCAATTCGCCTTCGACGGTTTGCCACAGATCAAAGCCTTCGTTCGCGCCTTGAACGGTGTAATCAAACGCCATGACATTCTGCGCACCGGCGTGGTCTGGGAAGGGCTCGAAGAGGCCGTGCAAGTGGTCTGCCGTGAGGCGCCGCTGGCGCTGGAACGCGTCGATGCCGATGAACTCGACGGCGACGTGCTGGAGCAGATGCAGGCGCGTTTCGATCCACGCCACTACCGTCTGGACCTCAATCGCGCGCCGCTGATGCGCTTTGTCTACACCGAAGATCAGCCGCACGAGCGCTGGATCGGCATTCTTCTGCTGCACCATATCGTCCTCGATCACACGGCGCTGGAAGTGCTGATTGCGGAAATGAACGACGTCATGCTTGGCCGCAGCATCGACTTGCCGCCGCCGGTGCAATACCGCCACTTTGTCGCACAGGCGCGGCTCGGCGCCGATGATCAGGCGCACGAGGCGTTCTTCCGCGAGATGCTCGGCGACATTGACGAGCCGACCGTGGCGTTCGGTCTGCAGGACGTGCACGGCGATGGCAGCGATATCCTCGACAGTCATTTGGAACTTGATGGCGGCCTCGGCCAGCGTTTGCGCGAGCAGGCGCGGCGCTTGGGTGTCAGCGTGGCCAGTCTGGTGCACCAAGCCTGGGCTCAGGTGCTGGCGCAGGTTTCCGGTCAGCAGGACGTGGTGTTCGGCACCGTATTACTCGGGCGTATGCAGGGCGGAGAGGGCGCTGATCGGGCGTTGGGCATGTTCATCAACACCTTGCCGCTGCGCGTCAGCGTCGGTGTCGAGACGGTGGAGAGCGGCGTGCGTGGCACCCATGCGCGCCTGGCGCAGTTGCTCGGCCATGAGCAAGCCTCGCTGGCACTGGCCCAGCGTTGCAGCGGTATCGCCGGTTCGCAGACGCTGTTCAGCACCTTGCTCAACTACCGCCACAGTGCGCCGGAATCGGCCGCGGTAGCGTGGGACGGCGTGCAGATTCTCAGCTCGCGTGAACGCAGCAACTATCCGTTGGTGGTCAGCGTCGACGACCTCGGCGAAGGTTTCCGCTTGAGCGTACAAGCCGTGCCGCAAGTAGACGGCGCGCGGGTTTGTGATTACCTGCAAACCGCGTTGCACAGTCTGGTCACGGCACTTGAATACACGCCGACGGCGCCGTTGCAGCAACTGACGATCGTGTCGCCAAGCGAACGCCAACGGGTGCTGGTCGGCTTCAATATCAGCGGTCGTGAATACCCGCCCGCGCAGACCGTACCGCGTCTGTTCGAAGCGCAAGTCGCGGCGCGGCCCGAGGCGCTGGCGGTGGTGCAGGGCGAGCAACAGTTCAGCTACTGCGAACTGAATCAGCGCGCCAATCGCCTCGCGCATCACTTGACCGGCCTCGGCGTGCAAGTCGATGACCGTGTTGCGCTGTGCCTGCGTCGCGGCCCGGACATGCTCGTTGCGCTGCTGGCGATTCTCAAGGCCGGCGCCGGTTATGTGCCGATTGATCCTGAATACCCGGCTGAACGCATCGCCTACCTGTTGCAGGACAGCGACCCGATCGCGGTGCTGGCGCAGGCCTCGACGCGCGACCTGCTTGGCGCTGTACCCGTGATCGATCTCGACGCCAACGACTGGCGGCACTTGCCTGACACCAACCCGGCCCTGTCGAGGCTGACTCCGGCGAATCTGGCCTACGTGATCTACACCTCGGGTTCCACCGGGCAGCCGAAAGGCGTGATGGTCGAGCACCGCACTCTGGAAAACCTCGTGCACTGGCACGCCGAAGCTTTCGATCTGCACGCCGGCAGCCACACCGCCAGCGTCGCCGGTTGCGGTTTCGATGCCATGGCCTGGGAAGTCTGGCCGGCGTTGTGCGTCGGCGCGACTTTGCATCTGCCACCGTCATCGATCAAAAACGAACACCTCGATGAACTGCTCGAATGGTGGCGCGCGCAGCCGTTGCAGGTGAGTTTTCTGCCGACCCCGGTGGCCGAATATGCCTTCAGTCGTGAATTGGGCCATCCGACCCTGCGCACATTGCTGATCGGTGGCGATAAATTGCGCCAGTTCCCGCGAGATCAGACGTTCGATGTGATCAACAACTACGGCCCGACCGAAGCCACGGTGGTGGCGACGTCCGGGCGCATCGAACCCGGGCAGGTTCTGCACATCGGCCGGCCGATTGCCAATGCGCGGGTTTATCTGCTGGACCGTCAGCAACAACCCGTGCCGAGCGGTGTGCAGGGCGAGTTGTATGTCGGCGGCGCCGGAGTTGCGCGCGGCTATCTGCATCGCCCGGAACTGACCGCTGCGCAGTTCCTCGACGATCCGTTCAGCGACGAGCCGCACGCGCGGATGTACCGCACCGGCGACCTCGCGCGCTGGCTGGACGACGGCAATATCGAATACCTGGGACGCAACGACGATCAGGTGAAACTGCGCGGTGTACGGATTGAGCTGGGCGAAATCGAGGCGGCGCTGAGCGCACATGATGCGATCCGCGAATGCGTGGTGCTGGTGCGCGACGGACGCTTGCTCGCCTGGTTCACGGAAATCGCGTCGGTCGAGATCAGCGCCTTGCACCAGCACCTGCAAGCGCGACTGCCGGACACTTTATTGCCCGCGGCTTACGTGCGCCTGGGCAGCCTGCCGCTGACCGCCCACGGCAAACTCGACCGCAAGGCCTTGCCCGAGCCGGATCAGGACGCGTGGCTCAGCCGTGCATATGAAGCGCCACAAGGCCCGGTCGAAACAGCGTTGGCGCAGATCTGGGCCGACGTACTCAACATCGAACAGATCGGTCGTCACGACAATTTCTTCGAACTCGGCGGCCATTCGCTGCTGGCGGTGAGCCTGATCGAGCGCATGCGTCAGGCCGGTCTGAGCGCCGATGTGCGGGTGCTGTTCAACCAGCCGAGTCTGGCCGCGCTGGCGCGGGCCTTGGGCAGTGGCCGGGAAATCGCAGTGCCGGTCAACCTGATTGCGGCCGATTGCACACACATCACCCCGGACATGTTGACCCTGACCACACTGGATCAGGCCAGCATTGATCGTATCGTCGCGACGGTACCGGGTGGCGCCGCCAATGTGCAGGATATCTACCCGCTGGCACCGTTGCAGGAAGGCATTCTTTATCACCATTTGAGTGCCGAGCAGGGCGATCCGTACCTGCTGCAATCGCGTCTGGCCTTCGACAGCCTCGAACGTTTGCAGACTTTCACCACACACTTGCAGCAGGTCATCGCCCGTCACGACATTCTGCGCACTAGCGTGGTCTGGGAAGGCCTGCCCAACCCGCAGCAGGTGGTCTGGCGTGAGGCGCAGATGGTCGTGCAGCAAGTGGGGCTGGATGCGCAGGACGGTGACATTCTCGAACAGTTGCACGCACGTTTCGATGCACGGCATTACCGCCTCGACCTGAATCAGGCACCGCTGATCCGCATGGTCTACGCCGAAGATCCGTTGCAGCAGCAAGTGGTCGCCATCGTGTTGTTCCATCACTCGATTCTCGACCACACCGCGATGGAAGTGATCGGTCGGGAAATGCACGCGTTGATGTTCGATCAACTCGACACGCTGACGCCGCCGATGCCCTACCGCAACTACGTGGCGCAGGCCCGCCTGGGCGCCGACGAGCAGGAGCACGAAGCGTTCTTCCGCGAGATGCTCGGCGATATCGATGAGCCGAGCTTGCCCTTCGGACTACAGGATGTGCAGGGCGACGGTCGCGGCATCGAAGAAGCGCTGCAGCCGGTCGATGCCGCGCTCAATCTGCGTTTGCGTGAACAGGCCCGGCAATTGGGCGTCAGCCCGGCGAGCCTGATGCACATGGCCTGGGCGCAGGTGCTGGGCGTGGTCTGCGGGCGCCGCGACGTGGTGTTTGGCACCGTGTTGACGGGGCGCATGCAGGGCGGTGAGGGCGCCGACCGCACGCTCGGGGTATTCATCAATACCTTGCCGCTGCGAGTTGATCTCGCTGAAGGCGTGCGCGCCGGGGTGAAAACCACGCACGCGCGGCTGACGGCGCTGCTCGGCCATGAGCACGCCTCGTTGGCGCTGGCGCAGCGCTGCAGCGCCATGACCGGTTCGACGCCGCTGTTCAGCGCGTTGCTCAACTATCGACACAGTGCCGCCGAGCAGCAGCCGCACGACGGCCAGGGCATCTGGCAAGGCGTGCGCATGCTCGGCGGCGAGGAACGCAGCAATTATCCGCTGACCCTGTCGGTCGATGATCTGGGCGAAGCCTTTGCCCTCAATGTGCTCGCGGTCGCAGAGATCGGCGCGCAACGGATTTGCAGTTACATGCACACCGCGCTCGAACATCTGGTGACGGCACTGGAGCAGGCGCCGCAACGTCCGCTCAACCGTTTGCCGGTGCTTTCGGTGGCGGAATACGAACACTTGCTGGTCGGCTTCAACCAGCACTCAGCGGCCTATCCGCGTGGCGCGACGATTCAGCGCTTGGTCGAGGCGCAGGCCGAGCAGCAGCCGCATGCACTGGCAGTTGTTCAAGGCACGCAGCACCTGACCTACGCGCAGCTCAACCAGCGGGCCAATCGCCTGGCCCATCACTTGCTCGGGCTCGGCGTGCAACCCGATGACCGCGTCGCCGTGTGCCTGCGCCGTAGCCCGGACATGCTCATCGCGTTGCTGGCGATCCTCAAGGCCGGCGCCGGTTATGTGCCGGTGGATCCGGCGTATCCGGCAGAACGCATCGCCTATCTGTTGCAGGACAGCGCGCCGATAGCGGTGCTGGCGCAGGCGTCGACGGCTGATTTGCTTGGCGCCGTGCCGCTGATTGATCTGGACCATCCCACTTGGCAGCACTTGTCCGAGAGCAATCCGCAACTGCCGACGCTGACGCCAGCGCACCTTGCCTACGTGATCTACACCTCCGGCTCCACCGGCCAGCCGAAGGGCGTGATGGTCGAACACGCGACGCTGGAAAACCTCGTGCACTGGCACTGCGAGGCCTTTGACCTGCGCACCGGCAGCCACACGTCGAGCGTCGCCGGATTCGGGTTTGACGCCATGGCGTGGGAGGTCTGGCCGGCGTTGTGTGTCGGCGCGACCCTGCACCTGCCGCCGCAGTCGGTAAGCAACGAGCATCTCGACGAGTTGTTGGCGTGGTGGCGTGCGCAGCCGTTGCAGGTGAGTTTCCTGCCGACGCCGGTGGCCGAATATGCGTTCAGTCGCGACCTCGGCCATCCGACTTTGCGCACGCTGTTGATCGGTGGCGACAAGCTGCGGCAGTTGCCGCGTGAGCAGACCTTCGCGGTGATCAATAACTACGGCCCGACCGAAGCCACGGTGGTTGCCACCTCCGGCGCGGTCGAGGCCGGGCAAGTGCTGAATATCGGCCGGCCAATGGCCAACGCGAAGATTTACCTGCTCGACGACCAGCAGCGCCCCGTCCCGGTCGGCGTCGCTGGTGAGTTGTATGTCGGCGGTGCCGGCGTGGCGCGCGGTTATCTGCATCGTCCCGAGCTGACTGCCGAACGCTTCCTCGACGACCCGTTCAGCGACGCACCGCAGGCGCGCATGTACCGCACCGGCGACCTCGCACGCTGGCTCGCTGACGGCACCGTTGAATACCTGGGGCGTAACGATGATCAGGTCAAGTTGCGTGGCGTGCGCATCGAACCGGGTGAAATCGAAGCGGCGTTGAGCGCTCACGAGGCCGTGCAGGATTGCGTGGTGCTGGTGCGCGACGGCCAGTTGCTGGCGTGGTTTACCGAACGCCTGAGCGTCGAGATCGAGGATCTGCGCAGCCATCTGCAGACGCAGTTGCCGCAAGCCCTGGTGCCCGCCGCTTACGTGCGCCTGCGAGCACTGCCGCTGACCGCCAACGGCAAACTCGACCGCAAGGCGTTGCCGGAGCCGGATCAAACGGCGTGGCTGAGCCGCGAATATGCCGCGCCGCAAGGTGCGGTGGAAATCGCGCTGGCGCAGATCTGGTCCGAAGTCCTCAACCTCGAGCAGGTTGGCCGTCACGACAACTTCTTCGAACTCGGCGGGCATTCGTTGCTGGCGGTGACGTTGATCGAACGCATGCGCCAGGTCGATCTGAGCACCGACGTGCGCGTGTTGTTCAGCCAGCCGACTCTGGCCGCGCTGGCGGCATCGGTGGGCAGTGGCCGCGAGGTTGCAGTGCCGGATAATCTGATTCCGGCCGATTGCACGCACATCACTGCGGACATGCTGCCGCTGGTGCAACTGGATCAGGCCAGTGTCGAGCGCATCGTTGCGACCGTGCCGGGCGGCGCGGCAAATGTGCAGGATATTTACCCGCTGGCACCGTTGCAGGAGGGGATTCTGTATCACCACCTCAGCGCGCAGGGCGATCCGTACCTGCTGCAATCGTGCCTGGCGTTCGACAGCCTCGAGCGTTTTCAAGGGTTCGCGGCGGCGCTGCGTCAGGTCATGACGCGTCACGACATCCTGCGCACGTCGATTGTCTGGCAAGGGCTCGCGGCGCCGGTGCAAGTGGTCTGGCGCCATGCCGAGCTACCGGTCCAAGCCGTGGAGCTTGAGCCAGCGCAGGGAGAGGCCATCGAACAGCTGCGTGCGCGCTTCGATGCGCGGCACTGGCGAATGGACTTGGACCAGGCACCGCTGCTGCGTCTGGTGTATGCCCTCGACGCGGACCATCAGCGCGTCGTCGCCATGCTGTTGTTCCACCACATCGCCATGGACCACACCGCGTTGGCGGTGGTCAGTGAAGAAATGCAGGCGATTCTGCGCGGCGATGAGCGATTGCCGGTCGCCGCTGTGCCGTACCGCAATTATGTTGCGCAGACTCGTCTTGGTGTCAGCGAACAAGAGCACGAAGTGTTCTTCCGCGAAATGCTCGGCGACATCGACGAACCGACACTGCCGTTCGGTTTGCAGGACGTGCACGGCGACGGCAATGACATCGAGGAAGTCAGCCAAGCGCTGCCCGCCGTGGTGGCGCAGCGTTTGCGCAGTCAGGCGCGCTTGCTCGGCGTCAGCGTCGCCAGCCTGTTCCATCTCGCCTGGGCGCGGGTGCTGGCGGCAACGTCCGGCCAGGAACGGGTGGTGTTCGGCACGGTGCTGCTTGGCCGCATGCAGGGCGGGGCGGGCGCGGATCGCGGGTTGGGCATGTTCATCAACACCTTGCCATTGCGCGTGGATGTCGATGAGTCCGACGTGCGCGCCGGAGTCAAGGCGACCCATGCGCGGCTCAGTGCGCTGTTGGCGCACGAACATGCGTCGCTGGCGTTGGCCCAGCGTTGCAGCGGTGTCGCCGCGCCGTCGCCGTTGTTCAGCGCAATGCTCAACTATCGGCACAGCGACAGTGAGGCCCGTCAGAACGCCAAGCGTGAATCCTGGCAGGGCATCGAATCCCTGGCCGGCGAGGAGCGCACCAATTACCCGTTGACCCTCAACGTCGACGATCTGGGCAGTGGCTTCCAACTGACGGTGATGACCCCATCGCGCATCGGTGCGGCACGCATCGGCCAGTTCATGCAGAACGCGCTGATCGCGCTGGTTGCAGCGTTGCAGCACACCCCCCAGCAACCGCTGAACCGCCTGACGGTGTTGCCGGAGGAGGAGCGGCAGGCGTTGCTGTTCGGCCTCAACGACACCGCCGTCGATTACGATTTGCAGCAGACGCTTCATGGCTTGTTCGAGGCGCAGGTGCAGCGTACGCCGGAGGCTGTGGCCGTCGTTGCCGGCGAACAGGCATTGAGCTATACGCAACTGAACGAACGCGCCAACCGCTTGGCCCGGCACTTGATCAGCCTCGGCGTGCAAGTGGATGCACGGGTGGCGATCTGCGTCGAACGCAGTCTGGAAATGGTCATCGGTCTGCTGGCGATCAACAAGGCCGGCGCCGGTTATGTGCCGCTCGACCCGGCCTATCCGCCGGAACGTCTGGCCTACATGCTTGAGGACAGCGCGCCGGCCGTGGTGCTGGTGCACCGGGCGACCCGCGAGTTGCTGGCAGACATCTCGGCACCGCTGATTGATCTCGACCAGAACACCTGGCAATCGCTGTCTGCCGACAATCCGAAGATCCCGGATCTGACGCCGCAACACAGCGCCTACGTGATCTACACCTCCGGCTCGACCGGCCAGCCCAAAGGCGTGGTCAACGAACATGCCGGTGTGGTCAACCGCTTGTTGTGGATGCAGGACGCTTATCGCCTGACGGCTGCCGATTCGGTGTTGCAGAAAACTCCGTTCAGTTTCGACGTGTCGGTTTGGGAGTTCTTCTGGCCGTTGATGACCGGCGCGCGACTGGTCATGGCGCGGCCCGACGGGCACAAGGATCCGCAATACCTGAGCGAAGTGATCGAGCGTGAACACATCACCACGCTGCACTTTGTGCCGTCGATGCTCGACGTGTTCCTCGCCAACAGCGACACCGCGCGCTGCGACGGCGTGCGTCGGGTGATGTGCAGCGGTGAGGCGCTGCCGGGCAGTCTGGTGCGGCGTTTCAAACTCCAGTTAACGGGCAGCGAGTTGCATAACCTCTACGGCCCGACTGAAGCCGCCGTCGATGTCACTGCGTGGAACTGCGCCGGGCCTATCGAACAGACTCCGGACAACACGCCGATCGGCAAACCGATCGCCAACACCCGCCTGTACATCCTCGATGCGCAACAACAACCGGTGCCGCAAGGCGTAGTCGGTGAGTTGTACATCGGCGGCGTGCAGGTGGCGCGGGGGTATCTGAACCGACCTGAGCTGAGTGCCGAGCGCTTCCTCGACGATCCGTTCCAGCCGAGCGGGCGGATGTATCGCACCGGTGACGTCGCCCGCTATCGGGCGGACGGCAGCATCGAGTACCTGGGTCGTAACGACGATCAGGTGAAGATCCGTGGCTTGCGCATTGAACTGGGCGAAATTCAGGCACGGCTTGCCCGGATCGAAGGTGTGCAGGAGGCCGTGGTGGTCGCCCGCGAAGACGTGCCGGGCGACAAACGTCTGGTCGCGTATTACACCGGTGAACGGCTGGACATCGGCCTGCTGCGCAGTCATTTGCTCGAGCATTTGCCGGACTACATGGTGCCCGCCGTGTTCGTGTATCTCGACGCTTTGCCGCTGAGCCCCAACGGCAAACTCGACCGCAAAGCACTGCCGGCGCCGGATCAGCAATCGCTGAAAGCACGCGAATACGAAGCCCCGGTCGGTGAAGTCGAAATCACCCTCGCACGGCTCTGGGCCGAACTGCTCAACGTTGAACGGGTAGGGCGTCACGACCACTTTTTTGAGCTGGGCGGTCACTCGCTGCTGGCGGTCAGTCTGATCGGCCGGCTGCGTCAGGAAGGCATGGAGGCCAACGTCAGGGCGTTGTTCGAACAACCGACCCTGGCCGGCTACGCCGCAATTACGGAAAGAATGGAGATCGTCCTGTGAATGTGCTCGAACTGTTGGCAACCCTGAAGGCAAAAGACATTCAGTTGGCGGTGACCGATGAGCAATTGCGCGTCAATGGCAACAAACAGGCGTTGAGCGATACGGCGCTGCTGGCCGCGTTGCGCGAGCACAAACCGGCGCTGATCGAACTGATCAAGGCCGGGCAATACTCGGCCAGCCGGGTCGGCCAGATCGACGTGCCGGCCAACGGCATCCTTCCCGGCAGCACGCGAATCACGCCAGCGATGGTGACCCTGGCTGAAGTCGATCAGCCAACCCTCGACCGCTTGATCGCCGACGTACCGGGTGGCGCCGCCAATGTCCAGGACATCTACCCGCTGGCGCCATTGCAGGAAGGCATTCTCTATCACCATGCGAGCAACGAGCAGGGCGATCCGTACGTCATGCAATCGTACTTCGCGTACAGCAGCCGTGAGCGTTTGCAGGATTTCGCTCAAGCCTTGCAAAAGGTCATCGATCGCCACGACATCCTGCGTACGGCGGTGCATTGGGAAGGGCTGGACGTGCCGCTGCAAGTGATCTGGCGCCAAGCGCAGTTGCCGATGGAAGAGGTCGTGCTGCAAGACAGCGAGACCGATGTACTGAAGCAAATGCACCAACGCTTCGATGCACGGCATTTCCGTCTGGACGTCAGGCACGCACCGATGATGCGGCTGGCCTACGCGTGGGATGAAGGCGGTCAGCGCGTGGTCGCAACCTTGTTGTTCCATCACATGGCCCTGGACCACTCGGCGCTCGACGTGGTGCGTCACGAACTGTTCGCCTGCCTCACCGGTCAGGACGAATTGCTAGGACGGCCGGTGCCATTTCGCAATTACGTGGCCCAAGCACGGCTGGGCATCAGCGAAGCCGAGCACGAGGCGTTTTTCCGCGAGATGCTTGCGGACATTGCCGAGCCGACGTTGCCCTATGGTTTGCAGGACGTGCAGGGCGACGGCCTCGGTATCGCCGAGCTGAGCCTGCCGGTCGATCCGCTGCTCGGCCAGCGTCTGCGCGCGCAGGCGCGGCAGCTTGGCGTGAGTGCTGCGAGCTTGTTCCATCTGGGCTGGGCGCAGGTGTTGGCGGTGGTCACTGGCAAGCAGAATGTGGTCTTCGGTACGGTGCTGATGGGCCGCATGCAAGGCGCTGAAGCCACCGAACGGGCGTTGGGGATCTTCATCAACACCTTGCCGCTGCGGGTCGATGTCGATGCGCAAGGCGTGCGCGCGGCGGTGGAGGCGACCCACAAACGCCTGACCACGCTGATGCGTCACGAACACGCGCCGCTGGCACTGGCCCAGCGTTGCAGCGGCGTGGTCGCGCCGACGCCGTTGTTCAGTGCCTTGCTCAATTACCGTCACAGCCACACGGCGGCGACCGCGAGTGCCGAGACCCTGGCTGCCTGGGAAGGCATCAGCACGATCAGCTCCGAAGAACGCACCAACTACCCACTGACCCTGAGCGTCGATGATTTCGGCGATGCGTTCAGCCTGACCTTGCTGGCTACCACCGAGGTCGATCCACAGCGTATCTGCGATTACCTGCACTGCGCCCTGGAAAGTCTGGTACTCGCGCTGGAACAGGCGCCGGACACCGCGCTCAATCAACTGCCGATTCTGCCGGCGGCAGAGCGCGAGCAGGTGCTGCTAGCGTTCAATGCCACTTACGCCAACTACCCGACGACGTTGACCGTCGCCCAACGTTTCGAGGCACAAGTGGCGCAGCGGCCCGAAGCCGTGGCTGCGCAATACCTCGGTGAGCAACTGAGCTATGCCGAACTCAACCGGCATGCCAACGCGCTGGCCCATCATTTGATCGCGCTCGGGGTGAAGCCCGACGATCGCGTCGCCATCGTCGCCCGGCGTGGCCTCGATACGCTGGTCGGGCTGGTGGCGATTCTGAAGGCGGGCGCCGGTTATGTGCCGGTCGACCCGGCGCACCCGGCCGAGCGTCTGCACTACTTGCTCAGCGATAGCGCCCCTGTCGCCGTGCTGATTCAGAACACTTTGCGTGAGCGTTTGCCGGCGCTGACGGTGCCGGTGATCGATCTCGACCCGTTGACCTGGCCGCTCAGCGAGACCCTTGACCCGCAGGTGCCGGGCCTGACCGCCGCCCATCTGGCCTATGTGATCTACACCTCCGGCTCCACCGGCCTGCCCAAAGGCGTGATGGTCGAACACCGCACCTTGTCGAATCTGGTCGATTGGCATTGCAGTGCATTTGATCTGTGCGCCGGTCGCCACACCTCAAGCCTTGCCGGCTTCGGTTTCGACGCCATGGCCTGGGAAGTCTGGCCGGCATTGTGCGCTGGCGCGACCCTGCACCTGGCACCGACTCACGAAGGCAGCGAAGACATCGATGCATTGCTCGACTGGTGGCGCGCGCAGCCACTGGACGTGAGTTTTCTGCCGACGCCCGTGGCCGAATACGCCTTCAGCCAGAACCTCGAACACTCGACGCTGCGCACACTGCTGATTGGTGGCGACCGCTTGCGCCAGTTCAGCCGCAACCAGCAGTTCGACGTGATCAACAACTACGGCCCGACCGAAGCCACCGTGGTCGCGACCTCCGGGCGAATCGAGGCGGGTGACGCCTTGCATATCGGCAAACCGGTAACCAATGCCACGGTGTACCTACTCGATGAACAGCAGCGTCCGGTGCCGATTGGCGTCATGGGTGAGTTGTACGTCGGTGGTGCCGGGGTCGCGCGCGGTTATTTGAATCGCGCCGAGCTGAGCGCCGAACGCTTCCTTCATGACCCGTTCAGTCCGTTGCCGAATGCGCGCATGTATCGCACCGGCGACCTCGCACGCTGGCGCGCCGACGGCACGATTGACTACCTGGGACGTAACGACGATCAGGTGAAAATCCGTGGCGTGCGCATCGAGCTTGGCGAAATCGAAACCCGCCTCAATCAGTTGCCCGGCATTCAGGAGGCCGTGCTGCTGGCCCGCGAAGATGAACCGGGCCAGCCGCGTCTGGTGGCGTATTTCACCGAGCAGAGCCAGGTCGAACCGCTGGCCGTGGCCGAGTTGCGCGCGCATCTGTTGACCCAGTTGCCGGACTACATGGTGCCGGTGGCCTTCGTCCGCCTCGACGCGTTGCCGTTGACCGCCAATGGCAAGGTCGACCGCAAGGCCCTGCCAAAACCCGAGCGCGCGGCGTTGTTTACCCGCGAATACGAAGCACCGCACAACGAGCTGGAAAGCGCCTTGGCGCAGATCTGGGCACAGGTGCTGCACGTCGAGCGAGTAGGGCGTCAGGATCACTTCTTCGAACTTGGCGGCCATTCACTGTTGGCGATGCGCATGGTGTCCCAGGTTCGCCAGCGTCTGGGCGTGGAACTGGCGCTGAGCGATCTGTTTGCCAACGCCGAACTGGCAGCGGTCGCCGAGGCCGTGGCACAGGCCGGGCGCAGCACGCAACCGGATATTGTCGCGGTGGTCCGCGACGGCGCCTTGCCGCTGTCGTTCGCTCAGCAACGCTTGTGGTTTCTGGCGCAAATGGAAGGCGCCAACACCGCGTACAACATTCCCATCGGCCTGCGTCTGCGTGGCAGTCTCAATGAACAAGCCCTGCAACAGGCCTTGGCGCGCATCGTCGCGCGGCATGAAACCCTGCGCAGCCGTTTCGCCCAGTACAACGATGCAGCGCAAGTGCTAATCGCCCCGGTCGACAGCGGTCTGCTGCTGCGCATTGAAGACCTGCGCCAGCTCCCGCAAGCCGACGAGACCTTAGCGGCGCTGATTCAGGGTGAAGCCTCGGGGCCGTTCGATTTACAGGACGATGCGCTGATTCGCGGACGGCTGGTGCGGCTGGCCGACGATCATCATGTGCTGTTGCTGACCCTCCATCACATCATCTCCGATGGCTGGTCGATGGGGGTTTTGACCCGTGAACTGATGGCGTTGTATCAGGCCTTCAGCCACGGCCAGCCTGATCCGCTAGCGCCGCTGACGCTGCAATACAGCGATTACGCGGTGTGGCAGCGGCGCTGGCTCAGCGGTGAGGTGCTGCAGCGCCAAAGTGAATACTGGCAACAGACCCTGGCCGGCGCGCCGGCACTGTTGACGCTGCCGACTGACCGCGTGCGCCCGGCGCAGCAGGATTACGCCGGCAGCACCGTCGACGTGGTGCTCGACGAACGCTTGAGTGCCGGTCTCAAGGCTTTGGCCCAGCGTCACGGCGTGACCATGTACATGCTCATGCTCAGTGCCTGGGCGAGTCTGCTGAGTCGTTTGTCCGGACAATCCGAGGTGGTCATCGGTTCGCCGGTGGCCAACCGCACGCGGGCCGAGATCGAAGGCCTGATCGGCATGTTCGTCAACACGCTGGCCTTGCGTATCGATACCTCGGGCGAGTTGAGCAGCGAAGCGCTACTGGCGCAGGTCAAAGCGCGGACGCTGGATGCGCAGGCGCACCAGGACCTGCCGTTCGAACAAGTGGTGGAAATCACCAAGCCTGCGCGCAGCATGGCGCACAGTCCGTTGTTTCAGGTGATGTTCAGTTGGGACAGCGGCCATGGCGCCAGTCTGAGTCTCGGCGATCTGACCCTGGAAAGCGTCGCCGAACCGAGCCACTTCGCCAAATTCGATCTGTCGCTGACGCTGGCAGACGCGTCGGGCGGGATTCGTGGTGTGCTGGAGTACGCGATTGCCCTGTTCGACGAAGCAACCATTGAACGTTATGTCGGCTACTTCCAGCGACTGTTGCAGGCCATGGTCAGTAACGATCAAGCGGTGCTGGAGCAGGTGGCATTGTTGGACGACGACGAGCGTCAGCGTCTGCTGGTGGATCTGAACGCAACCGCCGTCATCCACGATCTTGAGCAGACCGTTCACGGCCGCTTCGAAGCGCAGGTCTTGCGCACGCCTGACGCTGACGCGGTGGTGGCCGGTGAGCAGCGTTTGAGCTATGCCGAGTTGAACCGCCGCGCCAACCGCCTCGCGCATCACTTGCGCCAGTGCGGTGTGGGCTGCGATTCGCGGGTGGCAATCTGCGTCGAGCGCGGGCCTGAGCTGCTGGTCGGTCTGCTGGCGATTCTCAAGGCCGGCGGCGCTTATGTGCCGCTGGACCCGGGATATCCCGCCGAGCGTCTGGCTTACATGCTCGAGGACAGCGCGCCCGTGGCGGTGCTGGTGCATGCACCGACGCGCGCGCTGATCGGCGAGTGGGCCGGCGTGTTGGTCGATTTCGACCAGTGCACCTGGCGAGACCTTGCGCAAAGCAATCCGCAGGTACCGGGTCTGAGCGCCGCGAACCTGGCTTATGTGATTTACACCTCCGGTTCCACCGGCACACCGAAAGGCGTGATGGTCGAGCACCGCAACCTGGGCAATTTGCTGCACTGGAGCGCCAGCCTGTGTCCGCTGGCGACCGGCGCTGCGCTGTTGCAGAAAACCCCGTTGAGTTTCGATGCTTCCGTATGGGAGCTGTTCTGGCCGTTGACCTGCGGCATGCGCCTGGTCCTCGCCGGCCCGGACGATCATCGTGATCCCGCCGCGCTGGTGCAGCTGATTCGTCAGCAACAAATCAATGTCATCCAGTTCGTACCGGCGCTGTTGCAGCAATTCCTTGAAGTGGAAGAGGTCGGCGAGTGCCGTAGCCTTAGCGATGTGTTCTGCGGCGGCGGTGAGCTGACTGGTGCGTTGGTGCGCAGCGTCCGCGAGCGTCTGCCGCAGGTACGCCTGCACAACGTTTATGGCCCGACCGAAGCCACCGTCGACAGCACGGTGTGGACGCTGGAGCCTGATTCGCCGGTTCTGGAGAGCACGCCGCCGATTGGCAAACCGTTGTGCAATACCCGCGTGTATGTCCTCGACGCTCATCAGCAACCGGTGCCATTCGGCGTGGTCGGCGAGATCTATCTGGGCGGTGTGCAGGTGGCGCGGGGCTATCTGAATCGACCTGAGCTGACGGCCGAACGCTTCCTCGACGATCCGTTCAGCGATCAGCCAGGCGCGCGTTTGTACCGCACCGGCGACGTCGCACGGTATCTGGCCGATGGCAACATCGAGTACCTGGGACGCAATGACGATCAGGTCAAGATCCGTGGTTTGCGCATCGAACTGGGTGAGATTCAGGCACATCTGGCGCACATCGACGGCGTGCGTGAAGCGGCGGTGCTGGCCCGTGAAGACGTGCCGGGTGATCAGCGCCTGATCGCGTACTACAGCGGCGAGCCGTTGGACATCGATCAACTGCGCAGCGAACTGCTCAAGCACTTGCCGGACTACATGGTGCCTGCCGTGTTTGTGCATCTGCCGGCCTTGCCACTGAGTCCCAACGGCAAACTGGATCGCCAGGCCTTGCCGGCCCCTGACCCGTCGGCGCTGCTGACCCGCGCCTACGAAGCCCCGCTCGGTGAAGTCGAAACCGTCATTGCCGGTATCTGGGCCGAGTTGCTCAAGGTCGAACGGGTAGGGCGCTTTGATCACTTTTTCGAGCTGGGCGGCCATTCGTTGCTGGCGGTCAATCTGGTCGCGCGCATGCGCCGCGCCGGCCTGTCGGCGGATATTCGCGTGCTGTTCGGCCAACCGACGCTGGCCGCACTGGCGGCGGCAGTGGGCGGGGAGCCTGAAGCGGCGGTGCCGGCAAACCTGATTCCGGCCGATTGCCCGCGCATCACGCCAGAACTGCTGCCGCTGGTGGCGCTGGATCAAGCGACCATCGACCGAGTCGTCGCGAGTGTCCCCGGCGGCGCGCGCAACGTGCAGGATATCTACCCGCTGGCGCCGCTGCAGACGGGCATCCTGTTCCATCATTTGTCGTCCGCTCAAGGTGATCCGTATGTGCTGCAAGCGCAGTTTGCCTTCGCCGATGAACAGCGATTGCAGGCCTTCACCGAAGCACTGCAACGGGTGATCGAGCGCCATGACATTCTGCGTACTTCGCTGTTCTGGGAAGGCCTTGAAGAGCCGGTGCAAGTGGTCTGGCGTCAGGCTTCGCTGAGCTGCGAGGCCTTGGCGCTGGATGCCGAAGCGGGCGATGTGCTGAGCCAGTTGCGTGGCCGATTCACCATCGATAACTATCGCATGCCGGTCGCCGAGGCACCGCTGATGCGCGTGGTGTACAGCCGTGATGTGTCCAATCAGCGTGTGGTGGCGTTGTTGCTGTTCCATCATCTGGTCATGGATCACGTGGCGCTTGAGGTGTTGCAGCATGAGATGCAGGCGTTTCTGCTGGGCAACGCAGCTCACTTGAGCGAGCCGGTGCCGTATCGCAATTACGTGGCGCACACCCAGGCCGGTCTGAGTGAGCAAGAGCACCAAAGCTTCTTCCGCGAAATGCTCGGCGCAATCGATGAACCGACCTTGCCCTACGGTCAAAATCTTGCCCATGACGGTCCCGCGCAAGAAGCGCAGTTGACGCTGGAAAACACACTCAGCCACAGCGTCCGGCAACAGGCACGGCGCTTGGGTGTCAGCGCCGCCAGCCTGATGCACCTCGCCTGGGCGCAGGTGCTGGGGCAATTGTCCGGGCGCGATGCCGTGGTGTTTGGCACGGTGTTGCTCGGCCGATTGCAGGGCGGTGAGGGATCAGAGCGCGCGCTGGGTGTGTTCATCAACACCTTGCCGCTGTGCATCGAGCTGAACGCTCACAGCGTCAAAGGCGCCGCACTGGCGACTCATGAACGCTTGAGTCAGTTGCTGGCCCATGAACATGCGCAACTGGCGCAGGTGCAGCAATGCAGCGGCATGCCGACGGGCACGCCGCTGTTCAGCACGCTACTTAATTATCGTCATAGTGCCCCGGTCGGGCCGATATCTGCCGAGGTGCAAGCGGCGTGGCACGGCATGCAATTGCTCGATGCCGAGGAACACACCAACTATCGCCTGACCCTCAGCGTTGACGACCTCGGCGAAGACTTCCGCCTGAAGGTATTGGCCGGGGCCGGCATTGATGCGCAGCGCATCTGCGGGTACATGCAGGGTGCGTTAAGCGCGTTGCTTGATGCGCTGGAGCACACGCCGCACGTGGGTTTGGATCGGTTGTCGATCCTGCCGGCAGCAGAGCGCGAACAGTTGCTGGTGGATTTCAATGCGACCGAAGCCGACTACCCGCGCGGGCTGACGATTGCCCAGCGCTTCGAATCGCAGGTCGCCGAGCGTCCGCAAGCGGTGGCGGCGATGTTTGCCGGGCAGCCGCTGACTTACTTGCAGCTCAATCGCCAGGCCAATGCGTTGGCGCATCACTTGATCGCCATCGGGGTGAAAGCCGATGACCGCGTGGCCATTGTCGCCCGTCGGGGTCTGGACACACTGGTCGGGCTGGTGGCCATTCTCAAGGCCGGTGCCGGCTATGTGCCGATCGATCCGGCGCATCCCGGCGAGCGGATCAGCTATTTGTTGAGTGACAGCGCGCCGGTTGCGGTGCTCACGCAAAGCGATCTGCACGAGCGACTGCCGGTGCTGAGCGTGCCAGTGATCGATGTCGACCTGTGTGGGTGGCCGGCGCAGGCGCAGCACAACCCTGCGCTGCCGAACTTGAGCGCTGCGCACTTGGCGTACGTGATCTACACCTCCGGTTCGACGGGTCTGCCCAAAGGGGTCATGGTCGAGCATCAGACGCTGTCCAACCTGATCGACTGGCACTGTGAAGCGTTCGACTTGCACGCCGGCAGCCACACCTCAAGCCTTGCCGGGTTTGGGTTCGATGCGATGGCGTGGGAAGTCTGGCCGGCCCTGTGCGCGGGTGCGACCTTGCACCTGGCACCGACTCATGACGGTGCTGAAGACATCGATGCGTTGCTCGACTGGTGGCGTGCGCAGCCGCTGGACGTGAGCTTTTTGCCGACCCCGGTCTCCGAATATGCATTCAGTCAGAACCTCGATCACCCGACCTTGCGTACCTTGCTGATCGGTGGCGATCGCTTGCGTCAGTTCAGCCGTCAGCAGCGCTTTGCTGTGATCAACAACTACGGCCCGACCGAGGCCACCGTGGTCGCGACTTCCGGGCGTATCGACGTCGGTGCGGCGTTGCACATCGGCCAACCGGTGGCGAACGCGGCGATTTACTTGCTCGATGAGCAGCAACGCCCGGTGCCAATGGGCGTGATGGGCGAGTTGTACGTCGGTGGCGCGGGCGTGGCGCGGGGTTATCTGAACCGCGCCGAGCTGACGGCCGAACGTTTCCTGCGCGACCCGTTCAGCCGCACGCCGAATGCACGCATGTACCGCACCGGTGACCTTGCCCGCTGGCGCGAAGACGGCTCGCTCGACTACTTGGGACGTAACGACGACCAAGTGAAAATCCGTGGCATGCGCATTGAATTGGGTGAAATCGAGACCCGCCTCAATCAGCTCACCGGGATCAACGAAGCAGTGCTGCTGGCCCGCGAGGACCTACCCGGTCAGCCGCGACTGGTGGCGTATTTCACCGAGCAGGCCGAGATCGAACCGCTGGCGGTGAGCCAATTGCGCGCACAGCTGTTGACGCAGTTGCCGGACTACATGGTGCCGACGGCGTTTGTCCGGCTCGAGGCTTTGCCGCTGACCGCCAATGGCAAGGTCGACCGCAAGGCGTTGCCGAAACCGGATCTGGCCGCACTGCCCACCCGCGAATACGTGGTGCCGCAAGGCGAGCTGGAAACCGCACTGGCGCAGATCTGGGCCGAAGTGCTGCAAGTCGGACAGGTCGGCCGTTACGATCACTTCTTCGAACTCGGTGGCCATTCGCTGTTGGCGATGCGCATGGTCTCACTGATCCGTCAGCGCCTCGGCGTCGAACTGGCGCTGAGTGAGCTGTTTGCCGACGCGCAATTGAGCGCAGTCGCCGAAGTATTGAGCCGTGCCGGGCGCAGTACGTTCCCGGACATTGTGCCGGCACCGCGTGATCAAGCGCTGCCGATGTCCTTCGCCCAACAACGTCTGTGGTTCCTGGCGCAGATGGCCGGTGGCAACTCGGCGTACAACATCCCTGTCGCCTTGCGCTTGCGCGGTCACCTCGACGTCGATGCCTTGCAAAAGGCGCTGGCGCAGATTGTGGCCCGTCACGAAACCCTGCGCAGCCGTTTCATCCCCGTCGACGACACCGCGCAGGTGTCGATTGCCCCGGTCGACAGCGGTTTGCTCTTGCGCGTTGAAGACCTGTACCAAGACTTGCAGGCAGAGCACACCTTGCAGGCATTGATGGCGCAGGAAACCTCGACAGCGTTCGATTTGCAGAACGACTCGCTGATTCGCGGGCGGCTGGTGCGTCTGGCCGACGAGCATCATGTGCTGCTGTTGACCGTGCATCACATCGTTGCCGACGGCTGGTCGATGGGCGTACTGACCACTGAGTTGATGGCGTTGTATCAAGCGTTCCGTCAGGGACAGCCTGACCCGTTGCCAGCCCTGACCCTGCAATACGGCGACTACGCCGTGTGGCAACGGCACTGGCTCAGCGGTGAAGTGCTGCAGCGGCAAAGCCAATACTGGCAGCAGAGCCTCGATGGCGCGCCGGCCTTGTTGACGCTGCCCACCGATCGCCCGCGACCGGCGCAACAGGATTACACCGGTGCCAACCTCGAAGTGCTGCTGGACCCGCGCCTGAGTGCAGGGCTCAAGGCCTTGAGCCAACGTCATGGCGTGACCCTGTTCATGACCGTGATGAGCGCCTGGGCATCGCTGATGAGTCGCCTGTCCGGGCAAACCGATGTGGTGATCGGTGCGCCGGTGGCCAACCGCAGCCGCGCCGAAGTCGAAGGCTTGATCGGCATGTTCGTCAACACGCTGGCCTTGCGTATCGACACCTCGGGGGCACCGAGTGTCGAAACGCTATTGGCGCAGGTCAAGGCGCGAACACTGGAGGCGCAAGCACATCAGGATCTGCCGTTCGAGCAAGTGGTGGAGATTGCCCGACCGCTGCGCAGTCTGGCGCACAGCCCGTTGTTCCAGACCACGTTGAACTGGGACAGCAGCGTCGGTCCGCAATTGGCGCTGGGCGAGCTGACACTTGAGGGCGTCGCCGGTTCGGGCGATGTCGCCAAGTTTGATCTGACGCTGACACTGGGCGAGGTCAACGGTGTGATTCGCGGTTCGCTGAACTACGCCACGGCGCTGTTCGATGCGCTGACGATCGAGCGGTACATCGGGTACTTGCAGCGCTTGCTTGAAGCGATGATCAGCAGTGATCAAACGGTGTTGGAGCAGGTGCCGTTGCTGGCAGCAGATGAGCGTCAGCGCTTGCTGCGGGACTTCAACGCCACGGCGCGTGATTACCCGCAAACACTGACCGTGCACGGTGTTTTCCAGCAGCAGGCAGCGGCGCATCCCAAAGCGGTGGCGGCGGTGCATGGTGCGCATTCGCTGAGCTACTTTGAGCTGAATGCCCAAGCCAACCGTTTGGCCCATCACCTGATCGCTCACGGCGTGCAAACGGGCGACCACGTGGCGATCCTGCTGCCGCGTTCGCTGGAACTGCTGGTGGCGCAACTGGCCATTGCCAAGTGTGCGGCGGCGTACGTGCCGCTGGACATCAATGCGCCGAGCGAACGCCAGGCGTTCATGGTCGAGGACTGTCAGGCAGTGGCGCTGCTGACCTTGAGCAGTGAAATCATCGCCTACGCCGCGCCGCGCATCGATCTCGACACGCTGACCCTCAACGGCCAGCCGACGCACAATCCGAATCTTGTGCAGTCCTCCGAGACGCTGGCTTACATCATGTACACCTCCGGTTCCACCGGCACGCCGAAAGGGGTGATGGTGCCGCATCGGGGCATTGGGAGGTTGGTGCTCAACAACGGATACGCCGATTTCACTGCGCAGGATCGCGTGGTGTTCGCCTCGAACCCGGCGTTCGACGCCAGCACCATGGACATCTGGGCGCCGCTGCTCAACGGCGGTCGCGTGGTGGTCATCGACCATCAAACCCTGCTTGATCCGAATGCCTTCGGCCGTGAACTGAGTGCCAGCGGCGCGACGATCCTGTTTGTCACCACCGCGCTGTTCAACCAGTACGTGCAACTGATTCCGCAGGCGCTCAAGGGCCTGCGGATTCTGCTGTGCGGCGGTGAGCGTGGCGATCCGGCGGCGTTCCGGCGACTGCTGGCCGAGGCCCCGGCATTGCGCATCGTGCATTGCTACGGCCCGACCGAAACCACCACCTACGCAACGACGTTCGAAGTGAAGGAGGTGGCTGAAAATGCCGAGAGCGTGCCGATTGGCGGCCCCATCGGCAACACGCAGGTGTACGTGCTCGACGCGTATCAGCAACCGGTGCCGATGGGCGTGACCGGTGAGCTGTACATCGGCGGGCAGGGCGTGGCGCTGGGTTACCTGAATCGACCGGATCTGAGCGCCGAGAAATTCCTCCGTGATCCGTTCAGCGAAACACCGGGTGCGCTGCTCTACCGCACCGGCGACCTCGCGCGCTGGCTGGCGCCGGGGCAACTCGACTGCATCGGCCGCAACGACGATCAGGTGAAGATCCGTGGCTTTCGCATCGAACTGGGGGAAATCGAAAACCGCCTGCTGAACTGCCCGGGGATCAAGGAAGCGGTAGTGCTGGCGCGCCGCGACGGTCAGGACGCCACGCGTCTGGTGGCGTACTACACGGCGCACGATAGTGTTTTGGACAGCGCCGAACTGCACGCTCAGTTGCACGCTCGACTGCCGGAATACATGGTGCCCACCGCGTGGGTGCAACTCGATGTCTTGCCGTTGAACAACAACGGCAAGGTCGACCGCAAGGCACTGCCGGCGCCGACCCAGGAAGCGCTGCTCAGTCGGGTTTACGAGGCACCGGCCAATGCACTGGAAACCCGCCTCGCACGGGTCTGGGCCGAGGTGTTGCAGGTCGAACAGGTTGGTCGCCACGACAACTTCTTCGAACTCGGTGGTCATTCATTGCTGGCGATGCGCATGCTGTCCCAGGTGCGTCAGCAGCTGGGCGTGGAACTGGCGCTGGCCGATCTGTTTGCCAACCCGGAGCTGGCGGCGGTCGCTCAGGTCCTGGGTCAGGCCGAACGCAGCACCTTGCCCGAGATTCTGCCGGCACCGCGAGATCAGGCGCTGCCGCTGTCGTTCGCCCAGCAACGCTTGTGGTTCCTCGCACAGATGGACGGCGGCAACACCGCCTACAACATTCCTCTGGGCTTGCACCTGCGTGGCCGACTCGACGCCGTGGCCCTGCAACGGGCATTGGCGCGAATCGTTGCGCGCCACGAAACCCTGCGCAGCCGTTTCGCGCAATTGAACGACGAAGCACAGGTGCTGATCGCTCCGGTCGACAGTGGCCTGCCGCTGATCGAGGAAGATTGGCGGCAACAGCCGCAGACCGACGAGGCCTTGCGCACATTGCTCGAAAGGGAAGCGCGCGGGCCGTTCAACCTGCAGGATGAGCCGCTGATTCGTGGACGTCTGGTACGTCTGGCCGATGATCACCATGTGCTGTTGCTGACGATGCACCACATCATCTCCGACGGCTGGTCGATGGGCGTGCTGACCCGCGAACTGATGGCGCTGTATCAGGCGTTCAGCCATGGCGAGGAGGATCCGCTGCCGCCGCTGACCCTGCAATACGCCGACTACGCGGTGTGGCAGCGGCGCTGGCTGAGCGGTGAGGTGCTGCAGCGCCAGAGCGATTACTGGCAGCAGACACTGGCCGGTGCGCCGGCGTTGCTGAGCCTGCCGACTGACCGTCCGCGTCCGGCACAACAGGATCACCACGGCGGCAGTGTCGAAATCGTGCTGGACGAGCAGACCAGCGTCGGTCTCAAGGCGTTGTGTCAGCGTCACGCCGTGACGCCGTACATGGTCATCATGAGTGCCTGGGCGATGTTGCTGGCTCGCTTGTCCGGACAGTCCGATGTGGTGGTCGGCTCGCCGGTGGCCAACCGCACTCGCGCCGAGATCGAGGGGCTGATCGGCATGTTCGTCAACACGCTGGCTCTGCGTATCGATACCTCGGGCGATCTGACAGGCGCAGCGCTGCTGGCGCGGGTCAAGGCGCAGACCTTGGCGGCGCAGGCGCATCAGGATCTGCCGTTCGAACATGTGGTGGAAATCACTCGACCGTTACGCAGCCTTTCTCATACACCGTTGTTCCAGACTCTGCTGAGCTGGGACAGCAGCGTTGCGCCCGCTTTGGCACTGGGCGGCCTGACGCTGGAAGGCGTCGCTGGGGAAAATCACTTTGTGAAGTTCGACCTGTCGTTGAGCCTCGGTGAAACTCTGCAAGGGGTTCGCGGCTCGTTGCGCTATGCGACGGCGTTGTTCGATGAGTCGACGGTGCGTCGTTTTGTCGGTTACTTCCAGCGTTTGCTGGCGGCGTTGGTCAGTGATGATCAGGCTGTGTTGGCGCAAGTCGGGCTGCTGGCGGCGGATGAGCAGCAACGCCTGCTCGGCGAATTCAATGCGACGGCGGTTGATTGCCCGGTCGAGGAGCCGATTCAGAGCCTGTTCGAAGCGCAGGTGCAGCGTCAGCCGGATGCCATTGCCGTGCAGATCGGCGAACACAGCCTGACTTATCGCGAACTGAATGCCCGCGCCAACCGTCTTGCGCATCATCTGCGCGAGCAGGATGTGGGGCCGGATGCGCGGGTGGCGCTGTGCGTCGAGCGTGGACTTGATCTGGTGGTGGGTTTGCTCGGCATTCTCAAGGCCGGTGGCGCTTATGTGCCGCTGGATCCGGCTTATCCGGCGGAGCGCCTCGACTACATGCTCAGGGACTGCGCGCCGGTGGCAGTGCTGGTGCAGACGGCGACCCGATCGCTGTTCGCCGCGACCGATGCGCTGCTGATCGACTTTGATCAATGCACTTGGCATGACCAGGCAGACAGCAATCCGCAGGTGCCCGGTCTGAATGCTTCGAATCTGGCGTACATGATCTACACCTCGGGTTCGACCGGCACACCAAAAGGCGTGATGCTTGAACACCGTGGCCTGTGCAATCTGGTGTATTGGGGCTCGCAGATCTGCCCGCCGACCACAGACGGCGCGCTGTTGCAGAAAGCGCCTTTCAGTTTCGACGGGTCGGTGTGGGAGTTCTTCTGGCCGCTGACGGCGGGTGTGCGTCTGGTATTGGCACGGCCGGGCGGTCACCGGGAACCGGCGTATCTGGCGCAAGTCATTCGTCAGCAACGCATTACGGTGGTCAAGTTTGTGCCGGCGTTGTTGCAGCAGTTTGTTGAACTGCAGGACGTCAGTGAATGCACCAGCCTCACCGATGTGTTCTGTGGTGGCGGCGAACTCACGGCGGCACTGGCCGCTGCTGTGCGCCAGCACCTGCCGTGGGTGCGCCTGCATAACGTGTATGGCCCGACCGAGGCCACGGTCGACAGCACGGCGTGGACGCTGGAACCGCACATGCCGGTACCATTATCTGAATTGCCAATCGGCAAGGCTATCTGTAACACCCGACTGTATGTGCTCGATGCACACGATCAGGCTGTGCCGCACGGCGTTATTGGCCAGTTGCACATTGGCGGTATCGGCGTGGCACGCGGTTACAGGGGACTGCCGCAGATGCAGGCCGAGCGCTTTATCGACAGCCCGTTCGTAGCCGGTGATCGCTTGTACCGCACTGGCGATCTAGTGCGTTACCGCGCCGACGGTAACCTCGAATTCCTCGGGCGTAACGACTTCCAGGTCAAGCTGCACGGCTTGCGTCTGGAACTCGGTGAAATCGAAGCGCGGTTGATTCAGCACCCGCAGGTGCGCGAGGTGGTGGTGCTGATGCGCGACGAGCGACTGGTCGCGTATTTCACTGCGGTTGATCGCCGTGCTGTGCCGGCGATCGATACGCTGCGCGCGTTCGTCCTCGAGCAGTTGCCCGAATACATGGTACCGGGCGCGTTTGTTGCGCTCGACGTCTTGCCGTTGAGTCCCAACGGCAAGATCGACCGCCAGGCGCTGCCGGCACCAGGCCTCGACGCCGTGCTCAGCCGGCACTACGAAGCGCCTCAAGGTGAGGTCGAAACCTTGCTGGCGCGGGTCTGGAGTGAGGTGCTGAATGTCGAGCAGGTTGGACGTCACGACAACTTCTTCGAATTGGGCGGGCATTCATTGCTGGCGATTCGTCTGGTCAACGTGCTGCAGCGGGCGGGGCAACAAGTGACGCTGGCGGAGCTGTTCCAGCGGCCAAGCATCGAGGCGCTGGCCGCGCTGCTCAGTCAGCGCAGTGGTGTGCCCGAGCAGCCGGAAGGACTGGTCGTGGTGCGACCGGGCGAGGGCGGCAATGCGCTGTTCCTGATCCATGAATTCAGCGGTCGGGATGTGTATTTCCCGGCATTGGGGATGCACATCGAGGGGCAGTTTCCGATTTACGGTTTGCCCGGTGTGCCGTTGGGGCAGCCGCAACTGCGCACCCTTGAATGCATGGCGGCGCGGATGGTCGGGATCATGCGCTCGGTGCAGCCGCACGGGCCTTACCGTCTGGCCGGGTGGTCGTTTGGTGGCTTGCTGGCCTATGAAATCGCACAGCAATTGCTCGGTCTCGATGAGACGGTGGCTTTTGTCGGCCTGCTCGATACCTACGCCCCGCACTCGGCCAGCCAGGATAAAACCCGCTGGAGCGGCGAGCATCGTGACAAGCGTCAATTGCTCGAACATTGTCGGGCGCGTTCGCAGATGCTTGGTGAACAAGGGCTGCAAGCGTTGGCTGATGTCGAAAGGCTTGAGGCTGAAGTCGAACTCATTGCGTTCGATGAACTGTTCCAGCGCTGCTGCGAACAGCAATTGCCTGACCCGGAACTGGCCGCACTGACGGCGGCGCAAGCCTGGAGTTACTTCGATCGTGAGGCCGCTCATGGCCTGGCGCTGGCGCATTACCGGGTCAGCCCGGCCAGTCAACCGGTGCACTTGTTCCGCGCTCAGTCACTGATGCCGGGGCAGGCACAGCCGAGTCCGACCCGTGGTTGGGAGAACAAGGTCGGCAGCGGTTTGCTGCGCTGCATCGATGTGCCGGGGGATCACCGCAGCATGATGAAAAAACCGGATATCCAGGCACTCGGCCAGGCCTTGAGTCAGGCCATGGCCGCTGCGCAGGCCCCGCAACCACAGGCTTATCAACCCGTGTTGACGATCCAGAGCGGGCACGCCGGGCATGCGCCGATCTTCTGCGTGCCGGGGGCGGGCGACAGTGTCACCGGGTTCATTCACCTGACCGAAGCACTGGGCCCGGAATGGCCGATTTTCGGTCTGCAACCGCGCGGGCTCGATGGCAGCGGCGTGCCGCACAGTTCGGTGGAAGCGGCGGCGAAGTGTTATCTGCACGCCGTCGAACAGCTGTATCCGCAGGGCGCGGTGCACCTGATCGGCCATTCGTTCGGCGGCTGGGTCGTGCATGCCATGGCCGTGCAATTGCAGGCGGCGGGGCGTGAAGTGGCGTCCTTGACCCTGATCGACAGCGAAGCACCCGGTGGCAACGGCACGGCGGGCAAACCGTATACGACGACCGCCGCGCTGGAGCGTTTGATCGAGACGTTGCAACTGTCCAGCGGCAAGTCGTTGGGCATCGATCCGCTGGTGTTCGCCGAGGCTGACGACGCTACGCAAATGTCCCTGCTGCACGAGGGCATGGTGCGCGCCGGTGTGCTGTCTGCGCGTTCGTCAGCGCAGGCGATGCACGGCCCGGTACGTACTTTCGCCACGGCACTGCGCACGGTCTATCAACCGCAACTGGCCTACACCGGCCCAGTGCGGCTGGCGCTGGTCGATGACCCGACGCTGGACGCGTGGGGCAATCAGCGCGAGCAGGCGGCGATGGTTGAAGGCTGGCAGCGCCAGGTCGCGGACTTGGCGGTGTGGTACGGGCCGGGCAACCATTTCACGATTCTCAAGGCGCCCAACGTCTTCAGTTTCGCAGCGTGGTGGCATGACGGCCGGAAAGTGCCGGCGGGCGAAATATTGTCCTGATTGTTGTTTATCTAGCAGAGCCCGGCGTCGCGCCGGGCTCGATCCTGAACGGACTTGTGGGCATTTATGGAAAAGTCGAAGTGGCGCAAAACCGGTATGGGTTTGGCGTTGGCGGTGGTGGCGGGGTTGGTGTTTTACACGGTGCAGGCACCGGCCGAGGCGCCGCAGTACCTGACCGCCACGGTCGAGCGCGATGACATTGAGAACGCGGTGCTGGCCACCGGCGTGCTCGAAGGGATCAAGCAGGTTGATGTCGGTGCTCAGGTCTCTGGCCAACTGAAGTCGCTGAAGGTCAAGGTCGGCGACAAGGTGAAGAAGGGGCAGTGGCTGGCGGAGATCGATCCGCTGGTGTTGCAAAACACCCTGCGTCAGGCTCAGGTCGATGAGGAAAACCTGCAGGCGCAAAAACGCGCCACGCAGGCCCAGCTCAAACAGACCAAAGCGATTTACGAGCGCTATCAGAACCTGCAGGAAGATGCGTCGATTTCGCGCCAGGATTTCGAAACCGCCGAATCCAACTATCAGGTGCAGCAGGCCAATCTGATGTCGCTGGATGCGCAGATCAAAAGCGCGCACATCCAGATCGACACGGCCAAGGTCAATCTGGCGTACACGCGGATTGTCGCGCCGATCGATGGCGATGTGGTCGGCGTGGTCACTCAAGAAGGGCAAACGGTGATCGCCAGCCAACTGGCGCCGGTCCTGCTGAAACTGGCGGACCTGGACACCATGACGGTCAAGGCGCAGGTCTCCGAAGCCGATGTAATCCATATCGCGCCGGGGCAAGAGGTGTATTTCACCATTCTTGGCGAGGACACACGCTACTACGCGAAATTGCGCGGTACCGATCCAGCGCCGCAGAATTTTCTCGAAACCCCGCCCGCCGGCACGCCGAAGCAAAGCAGCGCGGTGTTCTACAACGCTTTGTTTGAAGTGCCGAACCCCGACCATCGCCTGCGCATTTCGATGACCGCGCAGGTGCGCATCGTCCTCGACACCGCCAAGGCAGTGCTGACCGTGCCGGTGGCGGCGCTCGGCCCGCGCAATGCCGATGGCAGCTTTCCGGTGCGGGTGCTGGATGCCAAGGGGCACGCGCAGTCGCGCAATGTGCAGACCGGGATCAACAACAACGTCAAAGTGCAGATCAATGATGGTCTGGCTGAAGGTGATCGCGTGGTCATCGGTGATCCGCTGACCAATGTGGCGGGGGCCTGAGCATGACTGAGCCACTGTTACAGCTGACCGGCATCACCCGCAGTTTCACTGCCGGCGACCGCGAATTTCTCGCGCTGAAGAACATCAACCTGACGATCCATGCCGGGGAAATGGTCGCGATCATCGGCGCCTCGGGCTCCGGCAAATCAACGCTGATGAACATCCTCGGTTGCCTCGATTACGCCACCGCCGGCAGCTACAAGATCAACGGTCAGGAAACCCGTGATCTGGACAATCAGGCACTCGCCGAACTGCGTCGTGACTACTTCGGTTTCATCTTCCAGCGTTACCACTTGCTGCCGCACCTGAGTGCGATGCACAACGTCGAGATGCCGGCGATTTATGCCGGCACGCCACAGCTGCAACGCCATGCCCGGGCCCGAGAGCTGTTGGCGCGACTGGGCCTCGAAGGTCACCTGACGCATCGACCGAGCCAGTTGTCTGGCGGCCAACAGCAGCGGGTCAGTATCGCCCGGGCGTTGATGAACGGCGGCGAAGTGATCCTCGCCGACGAGCCTACCGGCGCGCTCGACACGGCCAGCGGCAAAGAGGTGATGCGCATTCTGCTGGAGCTGCACGCGGCCGGGCACACGGTGATTCTGGTGACCCACGACCCGAAAGTCGCGGCCAACGCTGAGCGCATCATCGAAGTCAGCGACGGCGAAATCCTCAGCGACCGTGCCAACGAACGTGACACCACGCACTTGCTCAGCGATGAGCCGGTGGCGCCGAAAGCCAACGCTTCACGGCGTCTAGTCGCCAGCCTAGGACTGTTCAAGGAAGCCTTCAGCATGGCCTGGGTCGCATTGATCTCGCACCGCATGCGGACGTTGCTGACCATGCTCGGCATCGTCATCGGCATCACCTCGGTGGTATCGATCTCGGCGGTCGGCGAGGGCGCCAAGAACTACGTGCTCAAGGACATCGCGGCCATCGGCAGCAACACCATCGATGTCTATCCCGGCACCAGCTACGGTGACAAGCGTGCGGCGGCCATCGAAACCCTGACGCCGGCCGATGTCACGGCACTGAATCAGCTGTATTACGTCGACAGCGCCACGCCGATGATTGGCCGCAGCCTGTTGCTGCGCTACCGCAATATCGATCTGGATGCCCAGGTCAACGGCGTCAGCGATCAGTACTTCAAGGTGCGCGGCATCAAGATGGCGGCGGGTATTGCGTTCAGCGAAAGCGATGCGCGGCGCCAGGCGCAAGTGGTGGTCATCGATCACAACACCCGGCAACGCTTGTTTGGCCAGGATGTCGATCCGCTGGGTCAGGTGATCCTGATCGGCAACCTGCCGTGCACGGTGATCGGCGTCGCCGCGCCGGATAAAAGCCTGTTTGCCTCGGGTAAGACCCTCAACGTCTGGGTGCCCTATGAAACCGCTGCGGGGCGGGTGTTGGGCCAGCGTTATCTGGACAGCATCAGCGTGCGCATGAAGGACGGCCAGCCGAGCAAAGTGGTGGAAGAGCATGTGACCCAACTGCTGCTGCAACGCCATGGCAGTAAGGATTTCTTCACCAACAACCTCGACAGCGTTTTGCAGACCGTGCAGAAAACCAGTCGTTCGCTGGCGTTGTTGCTGTCGCTGATTGCGGTGATTTCCTTGGTGGTCGGCGGCATCGGAGTGATGAACATCATGCTGGTGTCGGTGACCGAACGCACCCGCGAGATCGGTATTCGCATGGCGGTCGGCGCGCGGCAGTCGGACATTCGTCAGCAGTTTTTGGTGGAGGCGGTAATGGTCTGCCTGTTGGGCGGGGCGATCGGGATTTCCCTGTCGTACGCGATCGGCCATCTGTTTTCGCTGTTTATCAAGGAGTGGGAGATGGTCTTCTCGCTGACCTCGGTGCTCACGGCGGTGATCTGTTCGACGTTGATCGGCATCGTCTTTGGCTTCGTCCCGGCCCGCAACGCCTCGCGCCTCGACCCGATCGAAGCGCTCGCCCGCGACTGACAGCCCGCGCTTGTTGATCGTTCCCACGCTCCGCGTGGGAATGCCTTTAGGGACGCTCTGCGTCCAGTGACGCGAAGCGTCACGGGCTGCATTCCCACGCAGAGCGTGGGAACGATCAACAGCGGCGTTATCGAACAGCGGTTCTGCAGTGTTATCAGGCAGCGCTCGATGCCGAGGTTTCCTGTGGCGAATACATCCAGCGCATCAACGAATGCCGGCCACTGATGCCCAGCTTGATCGCCGCCCGTTTGAGATAGCTCTCCACCGTGTTGACCTTCAGTTGCAATTGCTCGGCCAGTTCCGGTGCCGTGTGCCCGGCAAGCAGGCCGATGCACACCTCGGTTTCACGGTTCGACAGGCTCAGGCCCAATTGCTGCAAACGTTCGGTGAAGCGCAAGCGCAGGGTTTGCAGCCCGGTGCCCTCGGGGGCTTCGCTGGGGCTTTCGGCTTCAGGGCAGGCGGGTTGCACGGCGTTGATATGTTTCTCGACCATCGGCAGCAGCACTGGGGAGATGTCTTGCAACAGGCTGCGCTCCCGGGCGGAAAAACGTTGCGACTGACCGTTGCGGTACACCGAAATCACGTAGCGAAAACCGTCCTTGCGTCGGGTCAGGTGCAATTGCGAGGCATCGGTGACGTTGGCTGATTCTGCCGGCGGCAGCTCGTCGCTGGGCATCGCGCTGTGTTCCGAGAACAGCGTTTCGGCCAGCAGTGCTGGCTCTTTCAGCGGTTCGGGGCCGTTGCGAAGGGATGTACGGCTTACCGACTCGACACGCATCTGGCGGATGTGCGTGGCGTCCACCGCCAGTTGAGTGAGGATCAGGTCGTGAAGCATGCGCGGAAAATGCCGGCTGCCGGTGCTGGCAATTACTTTGCCAATCTGCGGGAACAGCTGTGAGTTCATGTCATTCATCCATGAGTTGCAATGGGCGGCTCGTGTCCCGCAGGCGCCGGGGGTGAAGCTCCTTGACCGGTGAAAACGCCTCGGGAACTGGATCCTATCCTAGTACAACGTTTCAGCGACCGCTTAATGAAGGTGTTATTAGTTCATAACCGACGCACACCTCGCCTTGCCGACGGCCGTTTACTTGCGCAACGCCAGGTAGGATTTGCCCAGATCGCCGGCCCAGCCGTCCAGCACGATCTTGACGTCATCGGCGCTCAGCACTTGTTTGTCGTTCTCCAGCGGCACGCCGATACCCTTGCGGACCACTTCGGCAACCACCTCACCCGTCGAACCATCCTCGAACGACACTTCCGTGGCGACTTCGCTGTCCTGGTCGCGAATGCCGGTGGCGGTGCTCACGCCTGCTGCGACCAGCGTGACCGGCAGCCATTCATAAAAGCGCAAACCCTGGGTGCGGGTCGCGACCCGGGTAATCGCCGGTCGCACGATGAGGGTGTCGGGCCCCGGTGTCGACACCAGGCGCATGACTTTGCCCAGTTCCTGTCTGAGCGCCGCGTCATAGTATTCGGTCACGCCGGACAACGTGCTCAGCGGAATCCGCTCGGTCGGTGCGACGCTCGGGTAGAACTGGCTGGGCGCCAGATAGGCCTGGGTATAACGGCCTCGGGCCAATGCCGGGCTGACCCATCCGAGTACCGTCTGCCCCGACGGTGACTGGCGTTCGCTCAACAGGCTGTAGTCATGCAGAAATCCACTGTACATCTTCGGTTCGACGGTTTTATTGCTGCATGCCGGCAGGCTCAAGGTGGCTGAAAGCACCAGCGACTTCGAGAAATTGCTGATCATCAATGGCTTTCCTTGTGGGCTGGCGGGGCGTTGTCCGAGCACTCGATATGCAACTGGCCGTGGCGCATGATCCAGTGCACGAGGTCGGTGACTGGAATCGAATGCACGTATTCCACCCAGTGCGCGTTGTCCGGGCTGAATTGTTCGAAATAGCGGCGCAGGACGATGCGCTCCTGATTGCCGGTCAGGCCCAGGCACGACTCCTGAAACAGAATCGGCGTATCGTGCCCGGGAGCCGTAGTGCGCTGGCTAAGGATCAACGGACGATGGCTGGCGCGGCACTTGGCGGTGTACCTCTGATTGAATTCCTTCATGGGAGCCCCCTGCGATGAAAGTCCCGCAGAGTGCCCGAGGAGGATTGCCCGGGAATGTCCGATTGTTGTCGGCGCGGAAGGAATGTTGCGTGATTGAAATAAATGACCCGAACGGCGAAATGGTTTTAGATGCGCTCTTTTTTGGCCCTTGGATCCTGTGACCGTGAGCAGATTGCTGATCGTCGATGACGACATGGAAGTGCTGTCCCTGCTGAAGAAGTTCTTCGTTCAGCATGCCTACGAGGTCGATGTCGCGCCCGATGGCGTGGCGATGTGGGCGGCCATTGCGCAGCAGCGCCCGGACACCATTATTCTCGACGTCATGCTGCCCGGCGAAGGCGGCCTGAGCCTGTGCCAGAAAATCCGCGCACAGATGGGCATTCCGATCATCATGCTCACGGCCATGGCCGAGCTCAGCGATCGCATCGTCGGCCTGGAGCTTGGCGCCGACGATTACCTGACCAAGCCTTTCGCACCACGCGAATTGCTCGCCCGGGTGCGCGCCGTGCAGCGTCGTGCCGGCGAGCAGCCAAGTCCCGCCAGTGAACGCCCGCGACCGGTGATTGTGTTCGCCGGTTGGCACCTGGATATCACCTGTCGCGAGTTGCGCTCGCCGGAGCAGGTGATGATTCCGCTGTCCGCTGGCGAATTCGACCTGTTGGTGGTGTTTCTCGATCATCCCCAGCGCATTCTCACCCGCGAACAATTGATCGACCTGACGCGTGGCGAAGGCCACGACGCCTTTGATCGCAGCATCGATGTCCAGGTCAGTCGCCTGCGACGCAAGATCGAGCCCGACAGCAAGCGTCCAGACCTGATCCGCACTGTGCGCAACGGAGGCTACATGTTCACCGCCAAGGTCAGCCGTTCGTGATCCGCCGTCTGTTGCGCCGCGATACCCTGCGACGGCGGATTGCCCTGACCATCCTCGCGGCGATGCTGGCTTCACTGGCACTCAATGCCTTGTTCGTCCAGGTCGCCGGCATCTGGGCGCGCCCGCCCATTGAACGCACCGGCCTGCTCGAACAGATTGCCGTGACCACGCGGCTGATCGAAGCCGCCCCGACGTCGCTGCGCCCGCAACTGGCCAGCGCGGCAACCAGTTCGATGCTGAACGTGGTCTGGCATGCTCGGCGCGCCGACTTCGATCTGCCTGCGATCGGCACGCCAATCGAGGCGGGCAGGGGGCCGGTGATGCAACAACTGCTGGGTGACGACCGTGAAATCGAAGTGTTCAGCCCCGATGACTTTCCGCGCGACAGCCCGCGCGCGCACTACGTCGCGCTGGTGCAATTGGTCGATGGCAGCTGGTTGTCGTTTACCCCGCCGCAACGCAGTTGGGGCCTCGACGTCGGCACGCGGATCGCGGTGGTCATCGCCCTCGGATTGATCGCCACCTTGCTGGTGGCATGGCTCGCCACGCGCCAGTTGGCCACTCCGCTGCAGCGTTTCGCCAGCGCCGCCCGGCGCTTTGGCAGCGATCTGCGGGCGCCGCCGATCAACGTCGAAGGCCCGGACGAAATACGTCAGGCAATCATCGCCTTCAACACCATGCAGGCGCAGATCCAGCATTTCATCGCCGAGCGCACGCACATGCTCGCGGCCATCTCCCACGATCTGCGCGCGCCGCTGACCCGCATGCGCTTGCGCAGCGAGTTCATGGAAGACCTCGATCATCAGCACAAGCTGATCCGTGACGTTGAAGAAATGCAGTCGATGATCAACGCCGCGCTGGCGTTCTTTCGTGAGGACACTCACCGCGAGCAGCCCACCGCGTTCGACCTGTCGGAGTTGCTGCAAACCATCATCGACGATTACCGCGACCAGCACCTCGCTGTCGACTTCAGTGGCCCCGCGCATCTGGTGTATGAGGGGCGGCCGCTGGGCATCAAGCGGGTGATCGTCAATTTGCTGGAAAACGCCGCCAAATACGCGCAGCAACCGAGCATCGCACTGAGCGGTAACGACCATACGATCTGCATCGAGGTGTGCGACCAAGGGCCGGGGATTCCCGAGTCGGCGCTGCAGCGGGTTTTCGATCCGTTCTATCGCCTTGAAGCTTCGCGCAATCGTGATACCGGCGGCGTCGGGCTGGGGCTTTCGGCCGCGCAGGCGATCGTGCGCGAGCAGGGTGGTGAGCTGACCCTGCGCAATCGCAGCGGCGGTGGCCTGGTGGCGCGGGTCGAGCTGCCTCGGGACCTGTTCGACTGAGACCATCAGCGACCACGCTGCGGTTTACCGTCATTTCCAACAGCTGATGAGGGACCGCTGCAGGGACTTCGACCTGCAACCCTTGCGCCTGCTTGCGGACAGTTTTTTGTCGGCAGTCGCGAAGCCGTCGAGCCGTTCTACGAATAACCTTGCAGCGCGAGGACGGCAGCCTTGGCAATCTGCGCGTCCTGAGCGGATTTGACCCCGGACACGCCCACCGCACCGATCACTTGTCCGTCGACAATGATCGGCACGCCACCTTCAAGCGAGGTCAGCAGCGGCGCCGAGAGAAACGCGTTGCGACCGTTGTTGACCATCTCTTCATAGACAGTCGATTCGCGGCGACCGAGGGCTGAAGTGCGGGCCTTTTCCATGCAGATGTAGGCGCCGATCGGTGCACAACCGTCGAGGCGCTCAAGCGCCAGCAAGTGGCCGCCATCATCGACCACGGCAATACTCACCGGCCATTGATTGCGCTGCGCCTCGGTGCGCCCGGCGGCGAGGATCAGCGCGACTTCTCTCTGGCTCAATACGAATTTGCTGTTCATGGTTTTTCCTGCGCGAGAAGGGACTCTTCAAGCACCTCGATCCAGTGCCTGACCGGTGTGCGGCCAGCGCTGTCGAGGTGAATCTGGCAACCAATGTTGGCGGTGACGATGAGGCTGGGCGAGGCGCTTTCCAGCGCATTGATCCTGTTATCGCGCAATTGCCGGGAAAGTGCAGGTTGGGTGATCGAATAGGTACCGGCGGAACCGCAGCACAGGTGACTGTCGGGCACTGGCGTGAGGTGAAACCCCAGCCGTGTCAGAACACTTTCCACCGCGCCACCGAGTCTGAGCGCGTGCTGAAGCGTGCACGGACAATGAAACGCCAGACGTTGATCGTTGTGCGCCACGACCAGTTGTGCCAGCGGTTCCGCCTGCAGAATCTCCACCAGATCCTTGCTGATCGCACTGATTTTGGCGGCTTTCATTGCGTAGGCCGGATCGTGTTCGAGCAGGTGAGCGTAGTCCTTGATGAAGGCGCCACACCCGCTGGCGGTTTGCACGATCGCCTCGGCGCCGCTTGCGATCGCCGGCCACCACGCATCGATATTGCGCCGCGCGCGCTGCAGTCCGGCCTGTTGGGCGTCGAGGTGATAGTCAATCGCACCGCAGCAACCGGCCTCGCTGATCGGCAGGATGCTGATGCCCAGACGGTCGAGCACCCGCGCGGTCGCGGCGCTGGTGTTGGGCGACAGGCTGGTCTGTACGCAGCCTTCGAGCATCAGCATCGTGCGGGCCCGCGTTCGCGCTGGTCTGGGTCTGGCCGGCGCAATGTGTCGCGGCAGCTTCATTTGCACAGCCTGCGGCAGCAGTGGACGCAGTCGTTCACCGAGGATCAGCAACGGTTTGAACAACCGCGGCTCAGTCAACACGCTGCGCAAACCCTGGCGCAACAGACGCTGGCCGGGACTGCGCGGCACTGCATCATCGACCACCGCACGGCCGATATCGAGCAGGTTGTGATAGTCGACACCGGACGGGCAGGTGGTCTCGCAATTACGGCAGGACAGGCAGCGGTCGAGATGTTGTTGGGTGGTGGCGCTTGCGGTATTGCCTTCGAGCACTTGCTTGATCAGGTAAATCCGGCCGCGTGGGCCATCCAGTTCATCGCCGAGCAGTTGATAGGTCGGGCAGGTGGCGTTGCAGAACCCGCAATGCACGCAACTGCGCAGAATACTCTCGGCTTCTGCGGCGCGCTTAAGGCGCAGGGATTTTTCGCTCAGGGTGGTTTGCATGATCAGATCTCTGCGTACATTCGGCCCGGGTTGAAAATCCCTTGCGGGTCCAGTTGCGTCTTCAGTGATTGCTGATAGCGCAGTAACGCCGGTGCGAGCGGCTGGAACGGTTGTGCGCAGTTTGCATGGCAGCTGGCGTGACCGCTCGCCTGGGTGGCGATGGCGCGGATGATCAGGGCGTTGGCGTCGGACTTCAGCCAGCGCTGGGCTCCGCCCCAATCGATCAGTTGTTCGCCGGGCAGGCTCAACGGGCCTGTGTGCGGCGGCACTGACAGGCGCCAGAGCGGCCGTGGATCGGCAAAAAAGGCCAGGCGCTGAGCATTCAGATCGGCCCAGTACGCCGTGTCCAGCGGTTCACCCCCGAGTCGGTCATGAGCCGCCGTCACCGATCCTTCACCGCCTTCCAGGCGCAGATGCAGGCGTTGCCCGTCGTGGCTGGCGGCGCTGATCGGAACCGGTTGTTGGCCCCATTCGGCGAGTTTGAGCAACGCACGCTCGCGGCTGATTTCCAGGGCAATGCTCAGGCTGTGACGTGGTTTCGGCAGGACTTTCAGCGAGACTTCAGTGAGCAATCCCAGGCAACCAAAACTGCCAGCCATCAGGCGCGAGACATCGTAGCCGGCAACGTTCTTCATCACTTCGCCGCCAAAACGCAGATGTTTGCCATGGCCGGTAATGATCCGCGTGCCCAGTACGTAATCGCGCACGGATCCGGCCCAGGGGCGGCGCGGCCCGGACAGCCCGGCAGCGAGCATGCCACCGACGGTGGCACCCGCCTCACTGTGTGGCGGCTCGCATGGCAGCATTTGTCCGGCCGCGTCGAGGGCCGCGTTGAGTTCGGCCAATGGCGTGCCGGCGCGTGCGGTGATCACCAGTTCCGTCGGGTCGTAGCTGACAATGCCGCGATGCACGCGAGTATCGAGCAACGCGCCGTGGGTCACGCGGCCCAGATGGGCCTTGCTGTTGCCGCCCTGGATGCGCAACGCAAGTTTGTCATGTAGCGCCTGCTCAACCTGTTGCAGCAGTTCGGCGGCGGCGTCGTTGTCATGTTCGACCGTCATCAGAAACGCTCCAGATCGGGGAAGGGCAACTGGCCGTGGTGGACATGCATCGCACCGAATTCGGCGCAGCGGTGCAGGGTCGGAATATTTTTCCCGGGATTGAGCAGGCCGCCGGGGTCGAATGCTGCTTTGACGGCATGGAACAGAGTCAATTCATCACTGCTGAACTGCGCGCACATCTGGTTGATTTTCTCGCGGCCGACACCGTGTTCGCCGGTGATGCTGCCGCCGACCTTGACGCACAACTCAAGGATCTTGCCGCCCAGGGCTTCCGCGCGATCCAGCTCGCCGGGCTGGTTGGCATCAAACAGAATCAGTGGATGCATGTTGCCGTCGCCAGCATGAAAGACGTTGGCCACGCGCAAATCGTACTCGATGGACAAATCGGCAATAGCCTGAAGCACGCCGGGCAATTCGCGGCGCGGGATGGTGCCATCCATGCAGTAATAATCCGGCGACAGCCGGCCGACGGCAGGGAAGGCATTCTTGCGTCCGGCCCAGAAACGCACGCGCTCGGCCTCGTCTTTGGCCTGGCGCAGTTCGGTGGCACCGGCATGTTGCAGCACCTGACGCACGCGCTGGCAGTCGTCGTCGACATCGGCTTCGACGCCGTCCAGTTCGCACAGCAGGATCGCTTCGGCATCAATCGGGTAACCGGCGTGGATAAAATCCTCGGCAGCACGGATGGCGAGGTTGTCCATCATCTCCAGGCCGCCCGGAATGATCCCGGCGGCGATGATGTCAGCAACCGCGCGCCCGGCTTTTTCCACCGAGTCGAACGCCGCGAGCAGGACTTTCGCGGTTTGTGGTTTGGGCAGCAGTTTGACGGTGACTTCGGTGATCACCCCGAGCATGCCTTCGGAGCCGGTGAACAGTGCGAGCAGATCGAAACCGGGTGAGTCCAATGCGTCGGAGCCGAGCGTCAGGCACTCACCCTCGACAGTGAGCATCTCGATCTTGAGCAGGTTGTGCACGGTCAGACCGTATTTCAGGCAGTGCACGCCACCGGCGTTTTCCGCGACATTGCCGCCGATGGAGCAGGCGATCTGCGAAGACGGATCCGGCGCGTAATACAAACCATGCGGTGCGGCCGCTTGGGAAATCGCCAGGTTGCGCACGCCCGGCTGGACCCGCGCAAAACGTCCGGCAGGGTTGATTTCGAGTATCCGGTTGAAGCGCGCCATCACCAGCAGCACGCCTTTTTCCAGCGGCAGGGCACCACCGGACAGACCGGTACCGGCGCCGCGCGGCACCACTGGCACGCGTTGTTGATGACAGATCCTGAGGATGGTAGCGACTTGTTCGAGCTCGCGTGGCAGCACCACCAGCATCGGTGTGGTGCGGTAGGCCGACAAACCATCGCATTCGTACGGTTTCAGCGCCTCTTCACTGTGGAGGATTTCCAGCTCCGGCATTTGCGCCCGCAGCGCGCTGAGCAGTGCGGGTTTATCGGTGGCCGGTAACACGCCATCAACGCGTTCGTCGTAAAGAATATTCATCGCGGGCAGGCAACCCTTGGTTATTGTTTTTGACAGGCCGACGCCACATGGGCGTGCTTGCATCATTGGGCGCACGGGCAATACTGTCTACGTCGTCCGGTACTGGTCGAACCAGTTCTTTTTGCCGGGTTTTTCGTATGAAGCCACTCAAGTCTTTTAAAACAACAAGATGCGATGCAATCGCTAAGCAGGGAGATGCAGAGTTATGGCTGGTCATACCAGTGAAGGACGGACTGTGCAGGTGGCGGATGTGGTTTGCGAACGTGTCGAGCGATTGATCGTCGACGGCGTGTTGAAGACCGGGCAACTATTGCCCTCTGAACGCCGGCTGACGGAAAAACTCGGCGTCTCGCGCACCGCGTTGCGTGAAGGCCTGAAACTGCTCCGCGCCCGCGGGATCATCAGCACCAAGCAGGGTAAAGGCTCATTTGTCGCCGACCTTTCCGGGCAGGGCGTCGCATCGCCGCTGATGCACTTGTTCAGCTCGCAACCGCGCACCCTGTACGACTTGTTTGAAGTGCGCAGCCTGCTGGAGGGCGAGTCGGCGCGGCTGGCGGCGTTGCGCGGCACCGAAGCGGATTTCGTTCTGATCACCCGCAGCTATCAGGCTTTGCTCGATGCGCATGGCTGTGAGCTGCAAGCATCCGAACATGCGCGGCTCGACCACGCATTCCATCTGGCGATCTGCGAGGCTTCACACAACCCGGTGCTGGTGCAGACCCTGCGCTCACTGACGGATTTGTTGCTCAACACGGTGTTCGCCTCGGTCAACAATCTCTATCACCGCGAACCGCAAAAACGCCAGATTGACCGCCAACACGCGCGCCTCTACAACGCCGTGACCGGGCGCCTGCCTGAACAGGCGCGCAAGGCTGCTGTCGCGCATATCCAGAGCATCAGTGACAACCTCAAGGAGATCGAAAGCGAAGAGCAGCGGCTGGTGCGCGCGACGATGCGCCTGGAGGGCTGGACTTGAATAGCGAATGATTGTCCGTTTCAGGTTGACGGTGAAACACATTCCAGCCGATTTATCCCTTTTCGATGCGTCAGTAATCTGTACCCAACTTGAACGCAACAACAAATTCAAAAACTCAAAAGGGAAGCAGACCATGACCACTCCAACCTACAACCGCCTGAACAAAGACGACGCTATCGTGCTGCTGGTCGACCACCAGACCGGCCTGATTTCCCTGGTGCAGGACTTCTCGCCAAACGAATTCAAGAACAACGTGCTCGCCCTGGCTGATCTGGCCAAGTTCTTCGAACTGCCGACCATCCTCACCACCAGTTTCGAACAGGGCCCGAACGGCCCGCTGGTGCCAGAGTTGAAAGAGATGTTCCCGGACGCGCCGTACATCGCTCGCCCAGGCCAGATCAATGCGTGGGACAACGAAGACTTCGTCAAAGCAATCAAGGCGACCGGCCGCAAGCAGATCATCATTGCCGGTGTGGTGACGGATGTGTGCGTAGCGTTCCCGACCTTGTCGGCACTGGCGGAAGGGTTTGAGGTGTTTGTGGTGACTGATGCGTCCGGCACCTTCAACACCACGGTGCAGCAGGCAGCATGGAGTCGCATGACCCAGGCCGGTGCACAGATGATGAACTGGTTCTCGGTGGCGTGTGAGCTGCACCGCGACTGGCGCAACGACATTGAAGGCTTGGGCAATCTGCTGTCGCAGCGGATCCCCAACTACCGCAACCTGATGAACAGCTACTCGGCGCTGACCGCTCAGCAGAAATAAGCCCCAAGTGCGCCAAGCGAAAAGCCTGCCCTGAAAAGCAGGCTTTTTCATTGAGTTCGAATCAGAGTCTCGACAGCGGCATGGCCGATAGCGCGATGTTCACTCGAGGGGCTGCGCTCTATACGCTTTATAGAGCTGCTGGACTTCAGGATTATCGAGGTTTGCATAGGTAATGCCTTCCTTGTCCAGCCCATCCAGGCCTTTGATGCCGCCAATCATCCCGGGCCATTCGTCTCGATTGGAGATGTCGATGACGAAGGGCTTCAAATAACTGTCCAGATGGCCTTTAAACGGATTGCGGATCTCGTCACTGAGGGCATTGAGATAGTCGTCCTTGCTGGTTTTTGACCAATCGACGGCGAACCGGGTCCGAAAGCACAACTCCATGTAAATGAGCAGTATGGTGCGGCCATTGCCATCCAGAAACGGGTGAGCAGAAGCCAATTGCCCCATCACCTCGCCGGGCCGATCGCGGAAGCGTTTTTTATTTGCCGCCAGTTCAAGGGCGTATTCGACGGACCTTTTGATCAGGTCGGGGCGTTCGAATATCGTGTGCTGAGGATCATCTTTCGATCCCTTGAAAACCGCCAGATGAGGGACGAGTTCGTTCCTGTCTTTTCCCGCCCAGGGATAAAAACCGGAGAAGAGGATTTCGTGTGTTTTGAGGACGGCGTTGTAGTCGATGGATCTTTTCTTCGCCAGAAACGCCAGGGCATCTTCGATACTGGCTTCGAAGGAAAGGTGTTCGGACTCTTTTACTTCAACGGGGTCTTTCAGTTTGAGCGAGTTTTGAAGATAGCCTCAGTCTCGAAATCGCCGAAGGGGTCGAAAGTCACGCGCTAAGCTGCTTTTTCAAACGCCTTTTTTCCTGAAGATAGCGCCCTTGCAGCGCCATGATTTCTGCCTTGTTCAGCACGCCCTTTCTTTTCAGATTGACCAGCAGTTGCTCAACGCCGTCCAGCTCAACGATATCGCCCGCCAAACGTGTGATGGTCACCGCCATGCAACTCAGGCTGTCACGGTCAGCGCTGATCTTGTGTTCTGCGGCGAGCTTGCGAACTTCGCTCGCGACGCTGTCAGTGGCTGATCTGTTCATTTGAAACCCCTCGTTTTCTCCTTGAAGAGCATAGCATTCGTCGCTTCGGTAAATATTTCGGCGGGCGCCTCTATATGCGTATCGATCTTGCCACTGTCCTGTTGAAGTTGACGGTGAAACACATTCCAGCCGATTTATCCCTTTTCGATGGGTCAGTAATCTGTACCCAACTTGAACGCAACAACAAATTCAAAAACTCAAAAGGGAAGCAGACCATGACCACTCCAA
>NZ_PCQC01000009.1:0-131866 GCF_002979955.1 Pseudomonas sp. MYb2 | reverse complement strand
AACGCCTGGGACAACGAAGATTTTGTCAAAGCGATCAAGGCGACCGGCCGCAAGCAGATCATCATTGCCGGTGTGGTAACGGATGTGTGTGTAGCGTTCCCGACCTTGTCGGCGCTGGCGGAAGGGTTTGAGGTGTTTGTGGTGACTGATGCGTCCGGCACCTTCAACACCACCGTGCAACAAGCCGCGTGGAGCCGCATGACCCAGGCCGGCGCACAGATGATGAACTGGTTCTCGGTGGCGTGTGAGCTGCACCGCGACTGGCGCAACGACATTGAAGGCTTGGGTAATCTGTTGTCGCAGCGGATTCCCAACTACCGCAACCTGATGAACAGCTACTCGGCGCTGACCGCGCAGCAGAAATAAGCCTCAAGTGCGCCAAGCGAAAAGCCTGCGCTCAAAAGCAGGCTTTTTTCGTTGGCGCGCCGTTCGTCCAGTGCCCGGCACTTGCGCCACGTCATTGTCTCTCACGTTCAGGCACGGATTTCCCGTGTGTCAGAACGGAGAGCGAGGCATGGACATCGATGAAAACGCACCGGGCAACCGGTCACAGCAAGAAGTGACGCGAACGACCGACAATGAGACGGGGCATGACCCGAAACGCGATCAGCCCGAGGTTCCATTGCCCGCCGATGACGAGGCGCTGCTCGATGAAGACATGACGGACGTGGCGGCCAACAACTCGGTGTCGAGTGAGCATCCCGAGTCGCAATGATTGAATTGAATCAGTGTTGAGGGGCGGACCATGAGCAGGTCATTCAAGGTCGGCGACGCGGTTCACTGGAACAGCGAGGCCGGCGAGATTCGCGGCAAGGTTGTCAACGTGCACACCCGGGATGTCGAGTTCATGGGGCGCCACCGGCCTGCTTCAAAGGAAGCACCGCAATACGAAGTCAAAAGTGACAAGACCGGGCATCTGGCGATGCACCACGCGGCCGCGCTCCATCCTGCGAACTGAGCGATCTAATGCGACGACACATATTCAGATGACGTTGTCGGTGCCGGCAACGCATACGTCGCCTTCATCCATTCAATCTCGGCCTGCGGTGTCCGGCCGAAAAAGCGTTTGAACTCGCGACTGAATTGCGAGGCACTTTCATAGCCGACGTCGAACGCTGCCGCCGATGCGCTCATGGCTTGGCGCAGCATCAGCAACCGAGCCTGATGCAGGCGTGTCGACTTCAGGTACTGCATCGGCGAGGTATCGGTCACGCTGCGAAAGTGCAGGTGAAAACTCGGCACGCTCATGCTCGCTTCGTGGGCCAGTTGCTCGACGTCAAGGCGTTGCTGATAACAGCTGTGGATCTTGCGGATCGCTCGGCTGACCTTGCCAAAATGCCCCTGACGCTGCAGCGCGGCGCGCATTGAGCCACCTTGCCCGCCCGTAAGAATGCGGTAATAGATCTCCCGCACCAGCGCTGGTCCGAGGATCTGCGCTTCACCGGCCACGCTCATCGCCTCAAGAAAACGCAAGGTCGTGGCGCGCAGTGCGTCGTCCATCGGCGAGGCGTACATGCCTTTGGGTTGGGCATCGCTGGCGCCATGCACCTCATCGACTTGCAGCATCAACTCGCTGGCCAGATGGAAATCCAGGTGCATGTAAATCGCGAGCATCGGCTCGGCCGCCGTGGCGTCGGTCTCCATGGTGAAAGGAATCGGCACGGAGACGACAAGGTAGTGCTGGGCGTCATAGACGTAGGTGTCTTCGCCCAGATAACCGCGTTTGCGACCCTGACAGAGGATGACGATGCCGGGGTCATACAGCACCGGGGTGCGGGTCAGCGGCCGATTCGAGCGCAGGAAACGCACGTCATCGAGTGCGCTGAGGTTGTAGCCCTCGACCGGCGCAAGGGTGTCCATGAGTTGCACCATGCGGGCGGTGGTTGCATCGGCCTGGGTCATTGCGTCCTCTGTCAATGGTCGGTGGAGCGGGTCAGGGCTTGCCATTGATCGATCTCGTCGAGCGCTCGTTGCAGCTTGTCACGCACCAGCGACAAAGCATCGCTACCGAGCAGCAGATGGGCGGGCGGCGTCGGGCTGGCGATGATCTGCAACAGCGCTTGCGCAGCCTTTTGCGGGTCGCCGAGCTGTTTGCCGCTTTTCTCTTCCCGGGCTTTGCGGATCGGGTCAAAACTGGCGTCGTAGTCGGCAATGCTGCGCCCGGTGCGTTGCATCGAGCGGCCGGCCCAGTCGGTGCGAAACGAGCCGGGCGCTACAGCCGTGACGAATATATTGAAAGGCTTCAGCTCTTTGCTCAGGGTATCGGAGATCCCTTCAAGCGCAAATTTGCTCCCGCAGTAATAGGCGATGCCGGGCATCGTGATCGTGCCGCCCATGGACGTGATGTTGAGAATGTGGCCGGCGCGACGCTGGCGGAAGTAGGGCAGGAAAGCCTTGGTCATCGCGACCGCGCCGAACACATTGACGTCGAATTGCTTGCGCATGTCCTCCAGCGGCGACTCTTCGAAAACGCCTTCGTGACCGTAACCGGCGTTGTTGATCAGCACATCGACCGGGCCGTGAGTCGCTTCCACTTGGGCGACGACGCTGTCGATCCGCGGGAAGTCGGTGACATCGAGCAGCACGGCGTATGCATTGTCCGGGGACAGGGACTGGAAGTTTTGCTGGTCGGTTTCATTGCGCACCGTACCGATGACGCGATGACCCGCAGCCAGCGCGGCTTTGGCCAAGGCGTGGCCAAAGCCGCTGCTCGCGCCGGTGATGAACAGGGTTTTGCTACGGTTCATGACAATCTCCCAAAGGCTGGTGTGAAGTCATGGTAGCGATCAGGCAGCGAGGCACCTATGCCGGTTCGTCTTGCAGCCTTGCCTATTCCTATGAACCGCCCAACGGGCCGAACATCTCGCTGACCCTACGGATCAGCGCGGCGGTCGGTGCTCCACAACAGGATTGCCAACAAGCCACAGATTGTGGCGCCACGCTCACTTCTGACCGACATCAAGGTTCCCTGATTTGCGGTTCATTCGCGAGTACGGGCTGACCATGCGATTCAGTCAACAGCTCGCGTATCCACTGCGCCTCCTGACGAACGTCCGCGATTTTGTCTTCTGGCAACGCCTGTTGCGCGCGGGCGAGGTGGCTGAGGGTCTTCTGCTTGTGGCGAAGTTTGTGCTGCCATTTGATCAGGAATGCCGGGCTGCGCGCCTGCATCTGCAAGGGACCGAAATACAACTCCTTGTCGGTGTAGCTGACCGCTTCGGCGCGTTCGGCGACGATGATTTCGTAGTCGAAGCGACTTTCGCGCAGCACTTCCTCGCTGAGGATGCGGTAGCCGTTTTCCATCAACCACAGGCGCAAGGGTTGCTCGCCACCGTTGGGCTGCAGGATCAAGCGTTCGCTGCCGCTCAGGTGCGCCTTGCCGCGTTCGAGGATGTCGCGGATGGTTTCGCCACCCATACCGCAGATGCTGATCGCGGTAATCCGGTCTGCGGGGTTGATCGCCGCCAGGCCATTGGCCTGGCGCACGGTGATTCGCGCTTGCAGGTCGTTTTCACGCACCGTGCGCTGCGCCGCCTGAAACGGCGTCAACGCCACTTCACCCGCCACCGCCGCCTCAATCGCGCCACGGCGCATCAACGCCACCGGCAGATACCCGTGATCAGAGCCGATATCGGCCAGCCGCGCACCAGCCGGCACGTGTGCGGCCACACGCTCAAGGCGCATGGACAAAGTGTTTTCGTTCAACGGCAACCCCAGATTTGCCTGCTGTTTGCGGCATCATTGGCGGGAAAAAGGGGTGCGACTTTGTCGGGCTAAGGTTGGCCTGTCAAATTCTGTCGACGAAATTGAATAATCAATTAGCAACGCTGAGCACTGAATGGATGCGAGCGCTTGTTTCAGGCCGCGACGCCGAGGAGTTATCTTGTAATAGAAACCTGAACATCGAACTTCACATCCCTTCGTGTCTAGTCAACAATGCGCGCACTGTTCCGGGGTAGTTCAGCGGTGGAACGCTCGGCTCTGGACCGAGTGGGCGCTGGTTCGAATCCAGCCCCCGGACCCATTTTTTACATTGCAGAGTCACAGGGAAGTATGTCCAGGCACGACAGTGAATTCGACGAGCGCAGTGGAGTGAGTGCCGGTTATGCGGTGTTCCAGCTCTCGCGGGCGTTGACCGTTTCGCGGAGCGATGCGGGTCAGCAGACACGCAATCGTATCGAGCGCTGGCAACGGGTTGTCGAACATCTGCTGCAGGGCAGCGCACAGTACGGTTTACGCATGCCATTCGCCGATTTGCCAACGTGGGTCACACTGGAAGTGGTGACAGGTGGATTTGCCACTGGGCGACTGCTTGCTGGTGGTGCTTTGACTGCCTACGAGCGCCAGTTGGCTGCGTCGATTCCTGGCATCCGTGCCGGTCATGAACGGCTCGATCTGAACGCCTGGCACCTTTCAGATGCAGGAGTCGCATCGCTGCAAGAACGTTTGGCGAAAGGCAGTTATCAAATCGATGTTCCGGAGGAGGCCGCACTGCTGACAGTGTCATGGCTTCTGCGGCATCAGCGTAATGACGAAGCGCGAACGTTGATCGAACAGATCGCACCTTTCTTCGAAAGGCTGCGTTTCTTCCCGACTGCCGTTGACGAACCACTGATCTCGACGGCTGAGGTGCATGTTTTTGATACCGCCAGTGTCAGGCAGCGGCTGACGCGGCAATCGGCTCAACCGCGTCTCGCTGTTCAAAAACATGTTGTAGAAAACCGACTGCCTCTCTACGACGCTGCGGTCTCACTGTTTATTTTGACGTATCAGGACGGCTGGCCTTGCCGACACTATCCTGACGGCTGGTTTGAGCGCGCAACCTTACTTGGCAAGCAGATCGCTGAAACCTGTGGCACTGAATTCAATAGCCGAGGACCCTTCAAGAACCGGGCAGCAGAACTGTTTGCGTTACTCGCTCAGAGTTCCCGTGATCAAGCAGCATTGACGGGCCGAGACGTCGGTCGCGTCCGGCGAATTGTCGATGACTTTGTCGCCAAACATGGCCATCCCGAATCCCGCGCACACTCGATTAAACGGGAAGAGCAGCGAAATCACGTGGCTGCCCCCGGACATCATTTGATCGCCCATGCTGTAGCGGAGCGTCTGGAAAATTATCCGGGTGCGGACGGCGTCGAGGACTTTGCTCCACTGTTGAAACCTATCACCGATGAAGAGACGAAGCGTCACGCACTGATCGTAGGGACGATCATTCCGGCTGCTGTTCGCCGACGCCTGGAGCGTTGCCGCAAGGGCACAATCGCCGAGCTGATTGACCATGGCTTGATCTCATCCGGCGATACTGTGGCGCAAGTACTGCCTGCGATGACGGCTGAAATCTGTAACGCCGGATATCGAGACGGAACGCTTCAGACATTGGGAGGTGCTACGTACCGTGCCTTCCGCCGTCGGCGGTCATTGTTGCTAGTCAACCTGCAAAGTCAGGTCAAAATTGCAGAGCTGCCTTGGGTAATGGCTTTAGAAACTGAGCGTGAGACGAACGCCAACTCCGTTACGGGCGCTAGACAAGCTTTGGTTGAAGCCTCCGCGTTAACTCTCTCTGCGTTTCCGCAAGCGATTCTTCCTAACAAGTTACTGCAGGAGTTTGTTTCTCTGGCTCAAACGGCTCAGTTGGACCTTCCCTTCGTCGAGGAAGTGGCTGCTGACATTTTCATGGGGACTTTCTCCAACAAATTTTCGAGAGCGGCCAGACAATCGGCCAAGCTGATCGCTGGAACGCTTTACGCCCGCTATTACGACATTGATACAGATGGACTGGCGAGCCTTCCCGATCACCGCCGATCGCGGCGCAGAATAAACAACTCTGATGCATTGGCGACGCTGTGCGCACAGCGAGCAAATGCCGTCCTGGGCACGTGGCAGCCAGCAGTCAACGGTACAATCCTCGAACAGCAACAGATCCTGACAACACAAAACCTTGCGGTATTGTTTGGCGAACTCGAGCTCAAAATACTGCTGCAACACCGTCTAAGTGCATTGGCGCTGTCGTGCTTTAAATGGATCTGCAAACGCCACCAAACGCACCTATCGCTCTACCATGCTCGTCTGCTGATGTTGAAAAACACCGCGTATGCGTGGCGTCAGATGATGTTTTATCTGTCGATGCTGGATGGAGAGCTTTTGCATTCGGCACTCGAAAGTCTTGAAGCGCATTTTGCGACGCAATCCGGTGAGTTCCGAGAAAGATTTCTGCCCGCCATGGTCGGGTTGCGTGTTGCCGCTGCAGGAAATCGGCTGACGCTGAGTCGCCAAAAGGATGAGGGTGCAAAGGTTTTTTTGGGTTGGACCACTGAGCGACATTGGCTAATGCCCTCGTAACATCTTTGTCTCCAGACCACAGGAAATCTCCCCGAGCACAAAAGCCTGCTCTCGAAAGCAGGCTTTTGGATCAAGCTTCCGTTTCAAAAACGATTCAGCCTGTACGGTTCGCTGACTGGCAGGCTGCAGGTCTTTGTTACCACCGTAGGCAAAGCCATCCGCACCACCATCTCCGCCGTCACCGCCGCCTGCGTCAACCCTAAATGCTGATGCCCAAATGCAAGCAACACCTTGCCATCACAGACTTGATCAATCACCGGCAACGAATCCGGCAACGACGGACGAAAGCCCATCCACGGTGTCGCTGCTTCGGCACTCAGATCCTTGCGAAACAAACCTTGACTCAATCGATGCAGTTGCCACGCGCGCTCCATGCTCGGCGGCTTTTGCAGCCCGGCGAACTCGACGGTGCCGGCCAGGCGCAAGCCTTCGGTCATTGGCGTCATGATGAATTTGCGCTCCAGCGAGGTGACGGGGAAGGGCAGGCGATCGTGTTCCTGCGGCAGCATCAGGTGATAGCCGCGCTCAGTGTCCAGCGGGACTTTTTGGCCGGTGAGTGCGGCGGTGAGTTTCGCCGAGTGCGCACCACAGGCAATCAGCACGCGGCTTGCACTGAGGCCGCCGTTGCCGGTGACCAGCGAAACGCCGTGCTCCTGCACATAACCCCCTTGCACCTGTTGTTGCAGAAAACTCACGCCACTGGCTTTCGCCGCTTCCACGAGTTCGCAGACCACGCGATACGGGTCGATGAAGTGCCCGGTGCGCGGGAAGAACAGGCCGCCCTGAATCTGCTCGCTGAGTTGCGGCGCGGTGTCGCGGATGGCGCTGGCCTGCCAGTAATCGACCGCGACCTGCTGCTGAGCCATGCGCACTTGCAGGGCTTCGATGGCTTGGCGGGACTCAGGCTTTTCGAACACCAGCAATGAACCATCGACCTTGAGCAGATCAGGACGCTGGATATCGCTGAGCAATCGATGCCAGGCGTCGAGACTGCTTTCGTTGAGCGCGCGCAGTCCGGCAACGGTTTTCTGAAAAGGCTCGGCGCGCAGGTTCAACAATAGTCGGGTGAACCACGGCAAGGCGCGGGGCAGGTATTTCCAGTCCAGGCGCAGCGGCCCCATTGGGTCCATCAGCATGGCCGGCAGGCGTTTGAGGATGGAGGCGTCGGCAATCGGGAACACCTGTTCGGTCGCCAGATGCCCGGCGTTGCCGAACGAGGCGCCGTGGCCGGGCGGTTGCTGATCAATGACCACCACGCGCAATCCCTGGCGCGCCAGACGCAGTGCGCAGGCGACGCCGATGATGCCGGCGCCGACCACAGCGATGTCGCAGGAGACGTTATTCGCCATGGTTCGCAGCTTCCCTTTGCCCGTCGAGCAAGCGCCGCAAGTGCAGCGGATTGGCCTGTTTCAGTGCGGCGGGCAACAGACTGTCGGGGAAATCCTGATAGCAGACCGGGCGCAGGAATCGCAGGATAGCGGCGGTGCCGACCGAGGTCGTGCGCGCGTCGGACGTGGCCGGGAAAGGTCCGCCATGCACCATCGCATCGCAGACTTCCACACCGGTTGGCCAGCCGTTCACCAGCAGGCGACCGGCCTTGCGCTCCAGTGTCGGAAGCAAGGTGCGAGCCAGTTCAAGGTCGGCGTCGTCAAGGTGCAGGGTGACGGTCAGTTGGCCTTCCAGTTGCTCGGTAACCTGACGGATTTCATCGTCGCTGCTGCATTGCACGATCAACGACGCCGCGCCGAACGCCTCAGCTTGGAGGTTGTGATCGCTCAGGAAATTCGCCGCTTGCGTGACGAAGACATGCGCCTGCCCCTGATTCGCGCCGGTGCCGATTTGCCCCGCCGCAACGATACGTGCACTCGCGTTCTCGGCTAGCGCCTTCACGGCCGATTCGTACGCGTTATAGATACCCGGCGTCAGCATCGTTTGCGCCGCACGAGTCTCGATGCACTTGGCTGTTGCCCCCATGAACTCATCGAGGGCCGGGCCTTTACGGGCAATCACCAATCCCGGATTGGTACAAAACTGCCCGGCGCCCAAGGTCAGCGAGCCGACAAACCCTTCGGCCAATGCCTCTGCGCGGTTTTGCAACGCCGCCGGAAACAGCAACACCGGATTGATCGAACTCATTTCCGCATACACCGGAATCGGCTCGGGCCTGGCCTGCGCCGCTTGAATCAATGCCAATCCGCCAGCGCGGGAACCGGTAAAGCCGACGGCTTTGATGAGCGGATCACTGACCAGCGCAATGCCGACTTCGCGGCCAGAACCGTACAGCAACGAAAAAACCCCTTCAGGCATACCACAGGCTTTTACCGCTTGAGCGAGCGCGTGGCCGACCAGTTCGCTGGTGCCGGGATGCGCGCTGTGCGCCTTGACCACCACCGGGCAGCCGGCCGCCAGTGCCGAAGCGGTGTCACCACCGGCCACCGAAAATGCCAGGGGGAAATTGCTCGCACCAAACACCGCCACCGGCCCAAGAGCAATCTGGCGCTGACGCAAATCCGAACGCGGCAACGGTTGGCGCTGCGGCTGTGCGTTATCGACACGTACATCCAGCCATTCACCGGAGCGCACGGTGCGCGCGAACATTCTTAATTGTTGGCAAGTACGCCCGCGCTCGCCCAGTAAACGCGCTGGGGGCAGGCCGGTTTCGGTGTGTGCGCGGTTGATCAATTCATCGCCGAGGGCTTCGATTTCAGCGGCAATGCTTTCCAGAAAGTCGGCGCGGGCACTGAGGGTTGTTTCGCGGTAGGCGTCCAGCGCCGCCCAGGCCAATGTGCACGCCTGTTCGACGTGCTCGGCCGAGCCACCGGCATAGGCCGGTTCCAGCGCAGCATTCGTGGCCGGGTTGATTCCGTGAATGGCGGCGCGGTTGCCCGCAACCGTGTGCTGCCCGATCAGCATGTGGCCCGTCAGAGTCATGGTGTCTTCCTGATGAAAAAAGAGGGAGGCCTGCCGCGCAGCACAAGGCTTCGCGGCAGGTGAGGGGAGGGTCAGGCGAAGTTCTCTTCCGCCGACCAGTTCTCGTACCAGTGACGGAACAGCGAGTACTGCTGCTCGGCATAACGTCGTTGCGAGTCACTCAACGCATCGGTTTCGTTGAAGTGCAGGGTGTATTCCTTGTCACCGTTGAGCACCATCAGATGCTTGTAATACAGCACCAGATCGCAGCCCTCATCGAACGACGACAGCACTGCCAGTGCCGATTCCAGTTCTCGCGCCTGACGTCGGGCCTTGGCATCACCCTTGGCCGCTCGCTTGCTCAGCGCTACCAGTTGCAGCACTTCGCGGGGCAGGGCGTTGCCGATGCCGGTGATGGCGCCGGTGGCGTTGCAGTTGACGAAACCGTGCACCACTTGCGTGTCGACGCCGACCATCAGGGTCACGTCATCGTCCTTGGAGGTGATGTTTTCCGCGGCGTAACGCAGGTCGGCGCCACCGCCGAATTCCTTGAAGCCGATCAGGTTCGGATACTCGTGACGCAGTTCGAAGAACAGGTCAGCGCGGGTGGCGAAGCCGTAGTAAGGGCTGTTGTAAATCACTGCCGGCAGATTCGGTGCGGCTTGCAGAATGGCCGCGAAGTGAGCCTTTTGCGCGGCCGGCGAAGCGCCACGGGACATTACGCGTGGAATCACCATCAAGCCTTGTGCACCTACTTTCGCTGCGTGCGCTGCGTGGGAAACCGCTTCACGAGAATTCACCGCGCCGGTGCCGACAATCGTCGGAATACCGGCGGCGACCAGACGCGCCACGCCTTCCTGACGCTCGGCTTCGGTCAGCAGCGGCCAGTCGCCCATCGAACCGCAGTAGACCACCGCGCTCATGCCGATATCGATCAGCTCGCGACCCTTGGCCACCAGTGCGTCGAAGTCCGGTTTGCGTTGGGCGGTGCACGGGGTCATCAGGGCTGGCATGCAACCGGTGAAGATGTTGTCGCTCATTGTTTTAACTCCTTGGCACATCATTCAAATTGAGGTGAAAAGTCCGCGCGGCGGCTCAGATGCCCCACGCGAACGGGTCGGTTTCGTCGATCAGCAGCGTGCTGTCGGCGGTCATGTACGCGCGGCCAGTGATGAACGGGCGAATGCGTTCGCCCTCCCATTCGAAGCGGCCTTCGAACTGGCTGCCGGTGATGCTTGCCTGCACCCAGGTCGCGCCGGGTTGCAGCTTGTCGTCGGCGGCGAGGCAGGCGAGTTTGGCGCTGGTGCCGGTGCCGCAAGGGGAGCGGTCGTAGGCTTTGCCGGGGCACATGACGAAGTTGCGGCTGTCGGCGTTGGCGTCGTCAGCAAACAGTTCGATGTGGTCGATCACCGCGCCGTCTTCGCCGTAAATGCCTTGGTCTTCGAGGGCCTTGAGCATCGCCCAGGTGTAGGCGGTGAGGTGTTCGACGTTGTCCATCGTCAACGTTTGGCCGTGCTCCGAGACGAGGAAAAACCAGTTGCCGCCATAGGCGATGTCACCCAATACCTGGCCGAATCCCGGCACGTCCACCGGCACCTGTTTGCGGTGGCGATAGGCGGGGACGTTGCCCAGCGTGACGGAGCCATTGTCATGCAGCGTGGCACTGACCGGGCCGACCGGCGTGTCGATCTTGTGCACGCCCGGCTGGATTTTTCCCAAGTACTGCAACGAATTGATCAGGCCAATCGTGCCGTGGCCACACATGCCGAGGTAGCCGGCGTTGTTGAAGAAAATCACCCCGCAGGTGGCGTCCGGCGAGACCGGCTCGCAATACAGCGCGCCAACCAACACATCGTTGCCACGCGGTTCCAGCAGGCAGGCGCGGCGCCATGCATCATGCTGATTGCGCAGGGCATCGCGTTTTTCCACCATGCTGTTGCCCGGCAGATCAGGGAAACCTTTCATCACCAGGCGCGTCGGTTCGCCGCCGGTGTGGGAATCAATGACGTGTAGTTCTTTCATGAATGGATCCCGTTGGATGAGTTCAGTAAGCGCCGGCAGGGCGCGCGGACACGGTTGAGGCGGGCGCTACGACTTCGCTTTCCTCGTCATCTTCTTCAAGACGCAGCAGGTGCGCCGGTACGCCTGTTGCGGCGCCCCAGTAATAAATGCCGGTGGCGCAAGCGGCGACAACGATGGTGTCGAAAGGGTGAGTGAGGATGCCGAGACCGCCGAAGGTGCCGAGTTTCGACAGGACGATGGTCACCGCGTAGAAAGCGATCAGCCACGCCGAGGAGCGCACCTGACGGGCCAGATTGAGGTGAGCGGTCGGCACGAAGCGGCCGCACAGCAGATACACCACGAACATCAGGATCTGCAGGCCAAGCAGCCATGACACGGTGCTCCAGCCTGACCAGTAAACGATCAGCGCCGCGATGATGAACGACACCGGCCCGAGTACGCCCATGCACTTGACCCGGAACGGGCGCGGCATGTTCGGCGCGTTGCGGCGCAGGGCAGCCACGGAAACCGGGGCCACGGCGTAGCTCAGCACCAGCGCAGCGGAGACCACGTTGATCAGCGCTTCCCACGACGGGAACGGCAGGGTCCAGAACACTGACAGGGCAAAGGTCAGCCACAACGCCGGGCGCGGAATGCCGGATTTCTCATCAATGTGGGTGAAGACTTTGAAGAAGGTCCCGGTCTGCGCCCAGCCGTAGATCACCCGCGGGGTCGCGTTCATGTAGATGTTGCCGCAGCCACTCGGCGAGATCACCGCGTCGGCCACCACCAGATACGCCAGCCAGCCCACGCCCAGCGCCAAGGCGATGTCGCGATAAGGCAGGGCGAATTCCTTGCTGATACCGGCCCAGCCGTTGGCGAGCATTTCGGTCGGGATGCTGCCGAGAAAGGCCATTTGCAGCAGTACGTAAATCAGCGTCGACAGCAGCACCGACAGGATCAACGCAATGGGAATGGTGCGCTGCGGATTTTTCACTTCACTGGCCACCGAGATGATCGGCGTCAGTCCCAGATAAGCGAAAATGACGCCACCCGCCGACACCGCCATCTCGACACCGGACAGGCCGAACGGTGCGAAGCCCTGAACCTCGAAGTTGGCCGGTTTGAAGAAGGTGAACAGCACACCTATCACCAGCAACGGCACGATGAACTTGAACACGCTGATCAAATTGTTGGCCTTGGCGAAGGTCTTCACGCTGCGATAGTTGAGCAGGAAAAACACGCACAGCAGACCGAACTGCACCATCCAGCCGAGAATCGTCGGATCGCCGCTGCCAGCCTTGGTCAGGCCGGGAAACCACGCCGCCGCGTATTGGCGCGAGGCAACCACTTCGATCGCCACCAGACTGGAAAACGCGATCAGCGTGATGAAGCCCATCAGATAACCGAGCAGCGGGCCGTGGGAGTAAACCGGGTAGCGCACCACGCCGCCGGCACGCGGCAAGGCCGCGCCCAGTTCGCAGTAAACGATGCCCAGCAACAGCACGGCAAAACCGCCCAGCAGCCAGGAGAAAATCCCTGCCGGCCCGGCAATGGCGGACACGTGACTGGCCGCGAACAACCAGCCGGAGCCGAAGATCGCGCCGAGTCCGATAAATGTGAGGTCGATCAGTGAAAGCTGTTTTTTGAACTTGCCTTGGCCTGACATGGCATCGCCTTCTTGTGAGTTATTGGATAGGCAGTTGTGTCACTGGGACGGCCAGACTTTGAACTCATCGAGGGCGCGGCGATTGATGTTTTGCGATGGGTTGGATGACGAATTCAGCACAATCGCCCAGATGAAACGCTGCTCTCGACATGCGCTGAGCGATGCTGCAATCTGCACGCGAACGCCGCAGGGCGGGCCCTTGGCCAATCTACGTCACGAGGGGGGATTGTTTGATGCAGCACGCGTTTTCACGCCTGGCCCAAGGCGTTGGCGGCAATCGTCCGCAAACCCTTGAAGAGCTGTTGGCCGGCGCGGCATTGCTGTTGCCGATGCTCGACGTGATCCCCAATGCGGCGATTTTCATCAAGGATGTGCAGGCCCGTTACGTCCTCGCCAATCGCACATTGGTGCAACGTTGCGGGTTAAAAGACTTGCGTCCATTGCTCGGTAAAACCAGCGCACAGGTATTTCCGGCGCAACTGGGGCCGGGCTACACCGAGCAGGATCGCAAAGTGCTGGAGGAGGGCTTTGTGCTGGAGGACCAGCTGGAGTTGCATCTGTATGGCAGCCGCGAACCGGGCTGGTGCCTGACGCACAAGCAGCCGTTGTACAACCGCGATGGCGAGATCATCGGTCTGGCGGGTATCTCGGTCGATCTGCAATCGGCCAGCGAAACCCACCCGGCATTCGAGCGGCTGGCCGCTGTCGATGAGCATATTCGGGCGAACTTCAATCGCCGTGTCACCCTCGGTGAACTGACGCGAATTGCCGGTATTTCCGTCGCGCAACTGGAACGCTACTGCAAGCGCGTGTTCCACCTGACACCCCGGCAGATGATCCAGAAAGTGCGCCTGGAACATGCCCATCGATTGCTGCATACGGACTTGCCGATCACTGAGGTCGCGCTGCAATGTGGCTACACCGATCACAGCGCGTTTACCCGTCAGTTCAAGGCTTCGACCGGATTCACCCCACGCCAGTACCGCCAGGCGACGGGGCACTAATGGCCTGCTATGGAGGCGAGAAGAGACATTGAACCATGAATTGTGGCTGGAGCCTGATGGCTTGGAGTTGTTCGTAGTGTCCGGGCCTCATGGTGATGAGGCGCGAGCGCTGCTTGAACCGGGGTCGAAGCTGGTTTGGGAGGTCTGCGCCGACAGCTATTTTGACGCGATGACCCAGTACTATGCGTACATGGATTGGGGGGTATGGACGACCGACTTTCCAGAGCACGATAAAACCAGTTACCGGGATCGTGGTTGGGACACCAGCCCAGAGGGGAAATAAAGTCAGTGTTGCCCCCCTGTAGGAGCCTTTCAGGCCAGTACGGTGAGCCATGCCGACAGCAGCAGTAACGACGCCAAAACTGCGTTCATGCGCCTGAACGCTTGCGGTGAGCCGATCAACCGCCTGCTGCCCACGCCCAGCAGCGCCCACAACGTCATGCACGGCAACGACACCAGCAGAAATGCCAGCGACAACACCAACAGTTGCAGCTTCTGGTCGCCGCCTCCGACAAACACACTGACCACTGCCATGGCCATCATCCACACCTTGGGGTTGACCAGTTGCAGCGTTGCCGCGCCGAGCACGCTCAAACCTTGTTCTTGCTGCTCTGTCGGGTTCAGTGATGGCGGTGCACTGCGAAAGATCTGCCAGGCCAGCCAACTCAACCAGAGCACGCCGCCCCAGGCCATGGCTTGCTGCACACGAGGAAAACGCAGCAGTGTTTCGCCGGCACCGAGGCCCACCACCAGCACGATGAGCGCCGCCGCTGCGCAGGCACCAAAAATGATCGGCAGCGTGGCCAGCAAGCCTTGGCGCGAGCTGTGGCTCAACACCAGAATATTGGTCGGGCCGGGAGTGATGGACGCAACGAAAGCAAACAGCAGGAAGGGCAGTAATGACGCCATGGTGCAGATTCCCTGAAAGTGAACACAGGGGGCCATGATTACTCGTCAATGTGCGTCAGTCTGGAAGGTTTGAGCAGCGCTTGCGGTAGTCCGCCGGTGTCAGTTGGTAGGCGCGGCGGAACCAGCGCCCCAAATGACTCTGATCGGCAAAACCCAGCACGCTGGCCACCTGCGCCGGTGTTTCACCGCGTGCGAGCAACTGCCGTGCCTTGGCCAAACGTAGCTGGATCAGATACGCGTGCGGCGCCAGGCCGAAGGCTGTCTTGAAGGCGCGGCTCAGACGAAAACGATCCACCCCGCAAACGCGCGCCAGGTCATCGAGGCCGATGTCTTCATAGGCATGTGCGTGCAGATAGTCCCGCGCCACTTGCGCCACCAGCGGCAGGCGCGGATCGAAATCCTGACGCTTGCGCCAAGCGAGATGGCCCGTGAGCGAGCCCAACAGGCCATCGATGGCGGTTTGGCGAACGATGCGCAAGTCGCCGTCGTGCAGTGCGTGGAAGGCTTGATGAATGGCTGTAGCCAGACGCGGGTCCTGGCTCAGGGTGTCGGCAAAACCGGGCTGGCTGTCGGACGGCGCGTCTTCGAACAGCGCGTGCATTTCGCGCTCCAGCCAATGCGGGTCGAGGTACAGCATCGAATAGGTAAAGCCGTCCTCGGTCGGTGCATGGCCATCGTGTATCTCCCCCGGTTCCAGCAAGATCGCCTGGCCCGGCGTGCTGCGATGGCGCACGCGGCGGCAATTGAACTGCTGAACGCCTTGCTCGGTGACCCCGACGAGAAAGCTGTCATGCCAGTGCGGGTCGTAGGCATGCCCTTCGAAGTGAGCACGAATCGATTCAATCCCGGTGTCGACATCCTGGGACAGATCGATCCAGTTGCGTTTATCCACGGAAGGCTCCAGGGCTCGGCTTTGAAAAATGCGGCCTCATAAAATACCGCGCAACGCAGCTGGGCGTTTAGAAGATTTGTGCAGAAAGGCAAGTGCAAACGGCTAGACTCAACGGTACACGACCCTTTAGCGACAGGTGCAACGCGATGATCGACCGACGCTCGCCATGGGTTCTGCCTACCCTGATCGTCTTCAGCCTGACGCTGGCCGCCGGCTGCTAGAACCGCAAGCATTATCCACCCTCTGGCGTCGGCGACAGCTGTTACGCCAAGGCCTTGCCGACCGTTGGCGAGGGAGGTCTGGCGTGGGGCTCCAGCCTGAACATGGCGCGGCAGAAATCGATGAATAACTGCATCCGCTACGCCGGCCGTTCAGGCGGCACGCCGAATACCTGTCAGGTGGTGTTGGCCAAGTGCAAATAGCGTTTCATTGGCTTGGGTGCGTTGGTTGTGTGCGTATGAAGCAGCGATTTCCAGGCGAAAAAAAACCGCCTTTGCGGGGCGGTTCTTTTGTAAACCTCGGTTTGCGGCCGGGGTTGGTGCTTCACTAGCCAAACTGACGTGCAGGAATGGTAGGAGCCTTTGCGTCACCTTGCAACGTTAATCTTTGCTTTGATCCGGTTTTTTTAGCATTGTTTATTCGAATTAATCATGCAGAAATAACGATTTACAAAAGCAGAAAGTTTCTCTGCATGAGAACCTTTGATTGAAGGTTATGATGCCGACGCTCAGATGTTCGTTCGAAGGTGAGGTCTGGCTGGCAACTCAACGGTTTCATTCCCTCTGACACGGTTTTGCACCCGTGCCGGGATGATGGTTCAGAGGGCATTCAACCGGCCGCCTCACTAGCCAGACTGACGTTTAGGCTGAAGGCACGCATGATCCGGTAAGTTTGCTGGAGGTTTGGCCCCCTGACCTGGAGGCCAAAACGTATGAAGCATTTGCTGCGTACGCTGAGCCTCGTATGGAGATCGTTCAAAGCGTTGAGCTTTTACGAATTCCTGCGAGACCACTTTGACGATCTGAAGTAACGACCGTTACTGTGGGAAAACCCGTTTCAGTCTTGTGCTGTGACGGGTTTTTTTGTTGTATAAAGCTGTCAAAAGTACGAACTTTCTTTTTGGCGGTCTGAAGGGCTGTAGGGCGTTTCCATTGGCGGCTGTAGGCAATCATCGCGCGGCCCAACTATTGACTGCATCAATAACAACCATTAATTCAATGAAGTTCTCATATCAGTACCGCGGCGTAAGATCGGCTCCATTCCCAACCACGCAATCGGAGCACATCACCATGAAACGCCAAGTCCTTCTCGGTATCGCTTTCTCGATCTTCGCACTGAATGCTTTTGCCGCCACCGAAACCGATCCATTGTTCAGCGATGCAGTTGCCGCTACTGAAACCGATCCATTGTTCAGCGACGCCGTTGCTTCTGATGGCTCGGATCATCTGCAAGGCAATCGGGTCGCAGAAGGTGGTGCGGATCGCCTGATCGAACGCCGTGCAGTCTGAATGCACGCGCTTACCGCAGCAGCCAACGAAAAGCCCGGCCAGATCAGCCGGGCTTTTTTGCTTGAGCGAGCACGACACGCTGGTAAAAGTGTTCGATTACCGGATACCCGATCCGTCGTGCGATTGCCCACATCAGAACCGGGGCGTACTGTGACCGGTGAAGCCGTGAAACCATAATAATGACAAGATCGAGCACTGCCCCATGGACAGCCATCTGCTGAGTGATCGCAGCAGCGTGTTTCGTCACGCTGACCCTTACGCCGTCTCCGACTATGTCAACCAGCACGTCGGCCAGCACTTCATCGGCCTGTCCAGGACCGCCCATCCGCAAGCCAGTCTCAATCACCGCAAACTTGCCGATCTCGATCTCGCACGCATCAGTTATGGCGGCAGTGTTCGCGTGACATCGCCGGCGCTGGAAACCGTTTACCACCTGCAAGTCCTGCTGCAAGGCAATTGCCTGTGGCGCGGGCACAAACACGAGCAGCATCTGGTGCCGGGCGAACTGTTGCTGATCAACCCGGACGATCCGGTCGATCTGACCTACTCGGACGATTGCGAGAAATTCATTCTCAAGGTGCCGGTCAGTGTCCTTGAAACAGTGTGCGACGAGCAGCGCTGGATACGCCCGGCGAGCGGTATTCGATTCCTGCGCAATCACTATCAGTTGAATGAGCTGGAAGGTTTCACCAACCTGCTGGCAATGGTCTGCCAGGAAGCCGAGGCCAGCGATCCGTTGTTGCGGGTGCAGGAGCATTACGCGCAGATCATCGGCAGCAAACTGATTTCGCTGATGAACACTAACGTCAGCCGTGAATGCCTGAGCTCGCCCAACATCAGTTTTGAACGCATCCTCGATTACATCGAACGCAACCTTAAACGCGACTTGCCCGCCGAACATCTGGCCGCGCAAGCCAGCATGAGCCCGCGCTCGCTGTACACCTTGTTCGAACGCCAACTGGGCGTCACGCCGATGCAATACATCCGCCAGCGCAAGCTCGAACGCGTCCACGCCTGCCTCAGCGACCCGAGTTGCCCGGTGCGCAATCTGACTGAACTGGCGCTGGATTACAGCTTCCTGCACCTGGGCCGTTTCTCCGAAAGCTATCGTCAACAGTTCGGCGAACTGCCGTCGCAGACCTTCAAACGCCGCCACTGATACCTCCCTTCGAAACACGCTGAATCATCTGCCGGACCATCCTGCACAAAACGGATAGCGGTCTGCAGGATTCGGCTATTGCCCCGCGCATCGCCTCCCTAATCTGACCTGGCCTGAACAATAACAATGGAGGCCCCGGCCATGTCCCTGGGAATCGACTACCTCAATGCCATGCTTGAAGAAGACAAGGAGAAGGGCGCCTACCGCTGCAAGCGGGAGATGTTCACCGATCCGCGTCTGTTCGAACTGGAGATGGCGCACATCTTCGAGGGCAACTGGATTTACCTCGCCCACGAAAGCCAACTCCCCAACAACAACGACTTCCTGACCACCACCATGGGGCGCCAGCCGATCTTCATCGTGCGCAACAAGGACGGTGTGCTCAACGCGTTCCTCAATGCCTGCAGCCATCGTGGCGCGATGTTGTGCCGGCACAAATCCGGCAACCGCTCCAGCTACACCTGCCCGTTCCACGGCTGGACGTTCAACAACAGCGGCAAACTGCTCAAGGTCAAGGACCCGAGCGAGGCCGGTTACCCGCAAGGCTTCAACTGCGAAGGCTCCCATGACCTGACCAAAGTTGCGCGGTTCGAATCCTATCGGGGTTTTCTGTTCGGCAGCCTGAACGCCGAGGTCAAATCCCTCGCGGAGCATCTGGGCGAGTCGGCGAAAATCATCGACATGATCGTCGACCAGTCGCCAGAAGGCCTGGAAGTGCTGCGTGGCTCCAGTTCCTATATCTACGAAGGCAACTGGAAACTCACCGCCGAAAACGGCGCCGACGGCTACCACGTCAGCTCCGTGCACTGGAACTACGCAGCGACTCAAAATCAGCGCCAGCAACGCGAAGCGGGCGAAGCGATCAAGACCATGAGCGCCGGCAGTTGGGCGAAAAAGGGCGGCGGTTTCTACTCCTTCGATCACGGCCACCTGCTGCTCTGGACCCGCTGGGCCAACCCCGAAGACCGTCCCGCTTATGAGCGCCGCGACGAACTGGCCCGTGATTTCGGCCAGGCCCGCGCCGACTGGATGATCGAAAACTCGCGCAACCTGTGCCTGTACCCGAACGTGTACCTGATGGATCAGTTCAGTTCGCAGATCCGTATCGCCCGGCCAATCTCGGTCGACAAGACCGAAATCACCATTTACTGCATCGCCCCCAAAGGCGAGAGCGCCGAGGCGCGCGCCAAGCGCATTCGCCAGTACGAAGATTTCTTCAATGTCAGCGGCATGGCCACCCCGGATGACCTGGAAGAGTTCCGCTCGTGCCAGACCGGTTACGGCGCCGGGCGCGGCTGGAACGACATGTCCCGAGGCGCGACCCATTGGGTCGAAGGCGCCGATGCCGCTGCCGAGGAAATCGACCTCAAGCCATTGCTCTCCGGCATGCGCACCGAGGACGAAGGCCTGTTCGTGCTGCAACACAAATATTGGCAAGAAACCATGCTCAAAGCCGCTGCCACCGAGCCACAACTGATCCTTGTGGAGGCCGTGTGATGAGCAACCTCTACGACACCGTGCGCGATTTTCTCTACCGCGAAGCGTGTTATCTCGATGACGGCCAATGGGATCAATGGCTGGAACTGTACGCCGCCGACGCGACTTTCTGGATGCCGGCCTGGGACGATAACGACACGCTCACCGAAGACCCGCAAAGCGAAATCTCGCTGATCTGGTACGGCAACCGTGGCGGCCTCGAAGACCGCATCTTCCGGATCAAGACCGAGCGCTCCAGCGCGACCATTCCCGACACCCGCACCTCGCACAACCTGAGCAACATCGAGATCGTCGAGCACAGCACCGACCAGTGCCAGGTGCGCTTCAACTGGCACACCCTGAGCTTCCGCTACCAGGTCACCGACAGCTACTTCGGCAGCAGTTTCTACACCCTCGATCTGCGTAGCGAACAGCCGCTGATCAAGGCCAAGAGAGTCGTGCTGAAAAACGATTACGTCCGTCAGGTCATCGACATTTACCACATCTAGTCGACACGACGAGGTGCACCATGAATTTCCAGATTGCGCTTAATTTTGAAGACGGCGTCACCCGTTTCATCGAGGCTGGCGGCCATGAAACCGTGGCCGACGCGGCGTACCGCCAAGGCATCAACATTCCGCTGGACTGCCGTGACGGCGCCTGCGGCACCTGCAAATGTTTCGCCGAGGCCGGGCGTTACGACATGGGCGACAACTTCATCGAAGACGCCTTGAGCCCGGACGAATTCGCGCAAGGTTATGTGCTGACTTGCCAGATGCGCGCCGAAAGCGATTGTGTGGTGCGAGTGCCGGCAGGTTCGCAGGTGTGCAAGACCGAACAAGCGAACTTCCAGGCATCGATCAGCGCTGTCCGGCAGTTGTCCGAAAGCACTATCGCGCTGTCGATCAAGGGCGAAGCGCTGAGCAAACTGGCGTTCCTGCCGGGTCAGTACGTCAACCTGCAAGTGCCCGGTAGCGAGCAGAGTCGCGCCTACTCCTTCAGCTCGTTGCAGAAGGATGGCGAGGTCAGCTTTCTGATTCGCAACGTGCCCGGCGGCTTGATGAGCAGCTTCCTCACCGGGCTGGCCAAGGCTGGCGACAGCATGAACCTGGCCGGGCCGTTGGGCAGTTTTTACCTGCGGGAAATCAAGCGGCCACTGCTGTTGCTCGCCGGCGGCACGGGCCTGGCCCCGTTCACCGCGATGCTGGAGAAAATCGCGGAGCAGGGCAGCGAACATCCCGTGCATTTGATCTACGGCGTGACCAATGATTTCGATCTGGTCGAGCTCGACCGCCTCGAAGCCTTCGCCGCGCGCATCAGTCATTTCAGCTTTGGTGCGTGCGTGGCCAACCCGCAGAGCGCGCACCCGCTCAAGGGCTACGTCACCCAGCACATCGAGCCGCGCCACCTCAACGCAGGCGACGTCGACGTGTACCTGTGCGGGCCGCCGCCGATGGTTGAGGCGGTCAGCCAATACATCCGCGAGCAGGGCATCACCCCGGCGAACTTCTACTACGAAAAATTCGCCGCAGCGGCTGCCTGAACCCCAATTTTCGAGGTTGTCATGAACAACAGATTCTCCAACAAGGTCGCGCTGGTCACCGGCGCGGCGCAGGGTATCGGCCGCCGCGTGTGCGAACGCCTGTTGCGTGAAGGTGCGCAAGTGGTTGCCGTTGACCGCTCCGAACTGGTTCACGAGCTGCAAGGCGAGGGGGTTCTGGCGCTGACGGCTGACCTCGAACAGTACGCCGATTGCGCCCGGGTCATGGCCGAGGCGATCAACACTTTCGGTCGTCTCGACATCCTGATCAACAATGTCGGCGGGACGATCTGGGCCAAGCCGTTCGAGCATTACCAAGTCGAGCAGATCGAAGCCGAAGTGCGCCGTTCGCTGTTCCCGACCCTGTGGTGCTGCCACGCGGCGTTGCCGTACATGCTCAAGCAAGGGCGCGGCGCCATCGTCAACGTCTCGTCGATTGCCACCCGCAGCGTCAATCGCGTGCCGTACGGCGCGGCCAAGGGTGGCATCAACGCACTCACCGCGTGCCTGGCCTTCGAAAACGCCGAGCGTGGCATTCGCGTCAACGCCACCGCACCGGGCGGCACCGAAGCTCCGCCGCGACGCATCCCGCGTAATGCCGGCGAACAGTCGGCGCAGGAGCAGGCCTGGTATCAGGAGATCGTCGCGCAAACCCTCGACAGCAGCCTGATGAAACGCTACGGCAGCCTCGATGAACAGGTCGGCGCGATCCTCTTTCTCGCCTCCGACGACGCCTCGTACATCACCGGTGTGACCTTGCCGGTCGGTGGCGGCGACCTCGGTTGATCACTCTGTAAAGGACACAGACATGCAGCGAATTCTGATTGAAAGCCTGTCGACGATCATCGTCGACTTGCCGACCATCCGCCCGCACAAACTGGCGATGCACACGATGCAGAAGCAGACCCTGGTGATTCTGCGCCTGCGTTGCAGCGATGGCATTGAAGGTATCGGCGAAGCCACCACCATTGGCGGTCTTGCTTACGGTTATGAAAGCCCGGAAAGCATCAAAGCCAATATCGACGCGCATCTGGCCCCGGCGCTGGTGGGCATGGAAGCGAACAACATCAACGCGGCGATGCAGCGGCTCGACAAGATCGCCAAGGGCAATACTTTCGCCAAGTCCGGCATCGAAAGCGCACTGCTCGATGCCCAAGGCAAGCGCCTCGGTCTGCCGGTCAGCGAGCTGCTCGGCGGCCGCGTACGTGACAGCCTTGAAGTGGCCTGGACCTTGGCCAGCGGCGACACCGCCCGCGACATCGCCGAGGCCGAACAGATGCTCGAGGCGCGCCGCCATCGCATCTTCAAACTGAAGATCGGCGCCAACCCGCTCGAACAGGATCTCAAACACGTCGTGGCGATCAAAAAGGCCCTCGGCGAGCGCGCCAGTGTGCGCGTCGACGTCAACCAGTATTGGGACGAGTCCCAGGCAATTCGCGGCTGTCAGGTGCTCGGTGACAACGGCATCGACCTGATTGAGCAGCCGATCTCGCGGGTCAATCGTTCCGGACAGATTCGTCTGAACCAGCGCAGCCCGGCACCGATCATGGCCGATGAATCGATCGAAAGTGTCGAGGACGCCTTCAGCCTCGCCGCCGACGGCGCCGCCAGTGTCTTCGCCCTGAAGATCGCCAAGAACGGTGGCCCGCGCGCCGTGCTCAGAACCGCACAAATCGCCGAAGCCGCCGGCATCGCGCTTTACGGCGGCACCATGCTCGAAGGCTCCATCGGCACGCTGGCCTCGGCGCACGCCTTCCTCACGATCAGGCAACTGACCTGGGACACCGAACTGTTCGGCCCATTGTTGCTGACTGAAGACATCGTCACCGAAACGCCGCAGTACCGCGATTTTCATCTGCACATCCCGCGAACTCCAGGCCTGGGCCTGACGCTGGATGAAGAGCGTCTGGCGCGTTTCCGCCGCCACTGAATCAGGAGAGCCACCATGCTGTTCCACGTAAAAATGACCGTGAAATTGCCCGTCGATATGGACCCGTCACTGGCCACCCGGCTCAAGGCTGACGAGAAGGAGCTGGCGCAACGGCTGCAACGCGAAGGCGTATGGCGGCACCTGTGGCGCATCGCCGGGCACTACGCCAATTACAGCGTGTTCGACGTGCCGAGCGTCGAGGCACTGCACGACACGCTGATGCGCTTGCCGTTGTTCCCTTACATGGATATCGAGGTCGATGGCCTCTGCCGGCATCCGTCGTCGATCCACAGCGACGATCGCTGACCCAACCCGGTCCCTGTAGGAGTGAGCCTGCTCGCGATAGCGGTGTGTCATTCAGCATCGATGGTAACTGGCAGACCGCTATCGCGAGCAGGCTCACTCCTACAAGGGACGGTGCTGGAACTCAAGAACTGCGTCGACAAAACAACAAGATGAGGTAAACCACCATGACCGTGAAAATTGCCCACACCGCCGAGTTGCAAGCCTTCTTCAAAGAAGCCGCCGGTTTTGCCTACGACGAGGGTAATTCCCGTCTGAAAACCATCGTCCTGCGCATTTTGCAGGACACCGCGACAATCATCGAAGACCTCGACATCAGCGAGGACGAGTTCTGGAAAGCCGTCGATTATCTCAACCGCCTGGGCGGTCGCTCAGAGGCCGGGTTACTGGTCGCAGGGCTGGGTATCGAACACTTTCTCGACCTGTTGCAGGACGCCAAGGACGCGCAGATCGGTTTGACCGGCGGCACGCCGCGCACCATCGAAGGGCCGCTGTATGTGGCCGGAGCACCCCTGTGCGAAGGCGAATGCCGCATGGATGATGGCAGCGAGGAGGGCATCGCCACCGTGATGCGCCTCGAAGGCCAGGTGTTCGATCTTCACGGCCAACCGTTGGCCGGTGCCACGGTTGACCTGTGGCACGCCAACACCAAGGGCACTTACTCGTTTTTCGACCCGAGCCAGTCCGAGTACAACCTGCGTCGACGCGTCATCACCGACGCCGAAGGCCGTTACCGCGCGCGCAGCATCGTGCCGTCCGGTTATGGCTGCGACCCGCAAGGCCCGACCCAGGAATGCCTGAACCTGCTTGGTCGCCATGGCCAGCGTCCGGCCCATGTGCACTTTTTCATCAGCGCCCCGGGGCATCGGCATCTGACGACGCAGATCAATCTGTCGGGCGACCAATATCTGTGGGACGACTTTGCTTATGCGACCCGTGAAGGGCTGGTCGGGGAAGTGCTGTTCCACGAGGACGACGTCTCTGGACGCCATGCCGAGCTGAAGTTCGACTTTCAGCTGCAACCGGCGCCGGATGCCAGTGCCGAACAACGCAGCCAACGCCCACGTGCATTGCAGGACGCTTGATACCGAGTCGTCAGTGCCCCTCACCCTAACCCTCTCCCAGAGGGAGAGGGGACTGACCGGGGGATCTTGAGCGCTACGTCGACCTGAACGTTTTGTACTGAATCCAACCCGGTTGTTCAGGTCGATGCATACCGCAAGACAACACGGTCGGCTCCCTCTCCCCCGGGAGAGGGCTGGGGTGAGGGGAGTGACCGAGGTGATCTTGAGCACTACGTCGACCTGAACGTTTGTACTGAATCCAACCCGGTTGTTCAGGTCGATGTATACCGCAAGACAACACGGTCGGCTCCCTCTCCCTCGGGAGAGGGCGGGGGTGAGGGGAGTGACCGAGGTGATCTTGAGTGCTACGTCGACCTGAACGATATTTGCCGAATCCAACCCGGTTGTTCAGGTCGATGCATACCGCAGGACAACACGGTCGGCTCCCTCTCCTTCGGGAGAGGGCTGGGGTGAGGGGAAATCAGACCTAAGGTAATGCGAAAAAGATATTGGCTACGTATTTTTAAGATCGTTTAGTTTTGTCGCAACGACGAACCAAAACGCATCAAACCGACAGACCCCGATTGCCATGACGGCACACGCTGAATCGATCACAGGCTCTTCAGGTTTGATTCACACGGGAGTGAATCATGCCGCATACCCTTGACATCACCGCATTACCGACCCTTGATCTGTCCTTGTTCGAAGGCACGGCGCAGCAGCGTTATGCGTTTCTCGATGACTTGCGCCAGGCGGCCCGCGACGTTGGGTTCTTCTATCTGACCGGCCATGGCATCGACTCTGCTTTGCTCAAGCAAGTGCAAGAACACGCTCGCCAGTTTTTCGCCTTGCCTGACAGCGCCAAAGCAGCGGTCGGCATGATCAACTCGCCGCACTTTCGCGGTTACAACCGTGCTGCCTCCGAGATCACCCGTGGCCAACCCGACTGGCGCGAACAGTTCGATCTGGGCGCCGAGCGCGAGGCCTTGCCAATACAAGCGGACAGTCCCTTCTGGGCGCGGCTGCAAGGGCCCAACCAGTGGCCGGCGGCATTGCCGGAATTGAAACCCTTGTTGCTTGAATGGCAGCAGGCGATGACGCACATGTCCCTGCGTTTACTGCGCGCCTTCGCTCAGGCCTTGTCGCTGCGTGCCGATGCTTTCGATCAGCTCTACGGCGACCGACCCAACGAACACATCAAGCTGATGCGCTATCCCGGTCAGTCGCGCGAGGCGAGCCATCAAGGCGTCGGTGCGCACAAGGATTCCGGGTTCTTGAGTTTCCTGTTGCAAGACCAGCAGGCCGGTCTGCAAGTCGAGATCGAAGAGGGCCGCTGGATCGATGCGCTGCCACGGGAGAACACGCTGGTGGTGAACATCGGCGAACTGCTCGAACTCGCTTCCAACGGCTATTTGCGTGCCACGGTGCATCGCGTCGTGTCGCCGCCGCAGGGTAGCGAACGCCTGTCCATCGCGTTCTTCCTCGGCGCACAACTCGACGCCACGGTGCCGCTGTACCCATTGCCCACCGCGCTGCTGCGCGAGGCGCGCGGGCCGGCGAGTGATCCGCTCAATCCACTGTTTCGCGACGTCGGCTGGAATTACCTCAAGGGACGTCTGCGCTCGCACCCCGATGTCGCGCAACGCTTCTATGCCGACGCGCTGCTGCCACCAGCGCCAGTGCGCAAAACCGCCTGATTCATCACTCGCTCAAGGATTATCGATATGTTGAAACAAGCCGGTTTGACCCTGGCCGTGCTCGGCGCACTGGTGACTTCATTCAGTGCTCAGGCACTGGAACCGTTGCGCGTCGCCGCCGACCCGGTGCCTCACGCGCAGATCCTTGCGTACATCCAGAAAATCGATCCGCAACTCAACCTCAAGGTCATCGAAATCCCCAACGGTGTGAACTCCAATGAGCTGTTGGTGCACGGTGATGTCGACGCCAATTACTTCCAGCATTTGCCCTATCTGAAATCCCAGGAGCAGGCGCTCGGCGAGAAACTTGCGGTGGCCGCCACCGTGCATATCGAACCCTTGGGCATTTACTCGCGTCGCCACAAAAGCTTCGCTGACGTGCCGAATAAAGGCACCGTCGCTGTACCGAACAACGTCACCAACCTGAGCCGCGCGCTGTACCTGTTGCAAGACAATGGCTTGATCAAACTCAAACCCGGTTTCAACGATCCGGCCACTGATCAGGCAACACCGAAAGACATCGCCGAAAACCCGAAACAGCTGAAGATTCTCGAAATCGAATCACCGCAGATCCCGCGCTCGCTGGACGATGTCGATCTGGCGGTGATCAACGGCAACTACGCGCTCGACGCAGGCCTGGTGCCGGCCAAGGATGCCTTGGGCCTGGAGAAAGCCGAGCACAATCCTTACGCCAATATTCTGGTGACCACCCCGAAACTGCAGAACGACCCACGTATCGCGCAACTGGCCAAGGATCTGACTTCGCCGCAAGTCGCCAGGTACATCACCGATCACTTTGCCGGTTCGGTGATTCCAGTGGCAGGCAGCCAGCCATGATCACCATCGAGCAATTGAGCAAAACCTATCCGTCAGCGGCGCAACCGGCACTGCATCAGGTATCGCTGAGCATTCCCGACGGCGCGGTCTATGGGATTCTCGGGCGCAGCGGCGCGGGCAAGTCGACGCTGTTGCGTTGCCTCAATCTGCTCGAACGTCCCGACAGCGGACGGATTCTGCTCGATGGCGTCGACCTGATGAAGCTATCCGCCAGCGATCTGCGCCAGCAACGCCAGCGCATCGGTATGATCTTTCAAGGCTTCAACCTGCTGCATTCACGCACGGTCTTCGACAACATTGCCGTACCGCTGGAGATCGCCAATGTCGGCAAACCGTGGCGTCACGTGCGCGTACGCGAGCTGCTGGAACTGGTCGGTTTGACTGACAAGGCGCAGGCGTTTCCTTCGCAATTGTCCGGTGGCCAGAAACAGCGCGTGGGCATTGCCCGTGCGCTGGCGGCGGAGCCGGCATATTTGTTGTCGGACGAAGCGACCAGTGCCCTCGACCCGGAAACCACCGCATCGATTCTGGAACTGTTGCGTGACATCAATCGGCAACTGGGGTTGACCATTGTGCTGATCACCCACGAACTGGACGTGGTCAAGTCGATCTGCGATCACGCGGCGTTCATGGCCAACGGGCGGATGGTGGAGGCTGGGCCGGTGCCGCGTCTGATGGCTGATCCACAATCGAGCCTGGGCAGTTCGTTGCGCCCGACCTGCGGATTACCGCTGGGGCATGCGGCCCCCGGCCTGAGTTTTCTCAAACAGTACGGCGTGCGGGCAGCACAATCATGAATCGCTCAATTGACTGGTATGAAATCCTGCAACTGGTGCTCAACGCCACCGGGGAAACCCTGTACATGGTGCTACTCGCCGGGTTGTTCACGCTGCTGATCGGTTTGCCGCTGGGCGTGTTGCTGTTTATCAGCCGCCGCGGTGGGCTTTACCCGATGCCACGGCTGAATACCGCGTTGAGTGCACTGGTCAACCTCGGCCGTTCGCTGCCGTTTGTGGTGATGCTGATTGCTCTGATTCCACTGACCCGACTAGTGGTCGGCACGACCCTGGGCAGCACCGCCGCCGTAGTGCCGATCACCATTGGCGCGTTTCCATTCTTCGCGCGCATCGTCGAAAACGCGCTGGACGAAGTCGACAAGGGCCGCATCGAAGCAATCCTCGCCATGGGCGGCGACATCGGCCATGTGATCTTCAAAGTGCTGTTGCCCGAAGCATTGCCGGCGTTGCTTGCCGGGATCACCCTGACGCTGGTGATGCTGATCGGATTCTCCTCGATGGCCGGGGTGATCGGTGGCGGCGGGCTCGGCGATCTGGCGATCCGTTACGGCTATCAGCGCTTCAACAATGAAGTCATGGTTGCCACTGTCGTGGTGTTGGTCATCCTCGTTCAAGGCGTGCAGAGCCTGGGCGATCGATTGGTGCGTTCGCTGGCTCATCGCCGCTAAGGAATTTTATGAGTGCGCCTGTCGCCGTGGCCCGCGAGCCGCTGATTCGTGTGCGTGAGCTGAGCAAATCCTTTGCTTCGAACCGCGCGCTGGATCGCGTCAGTCTGGATATTTATCCCGCCGAAGTGGTGGCCTTGCTCGGTGCCAATGGCGCGGGCAAGTCGACCTTGGTGAAGATCCTGGCGGGCAGTCAGACTGCCGATGCCGGCGAGATCAGCGTCGAGGGTCAGAATCTCTGTTTCAACTCGCCGTTGTCTGCGCGCCGGGTCGGGATTGTCGCGGTGCATCAGCAGATCAACGATGGCATCGCCCCAGGTTTGAGCGTGGCCGAGAACCTGCTGCTCGATGAGTTGTGCAAGCCGGACGCGGACTTCTGGCTCAATCGTAAACGCCTGCTTGCGCGCGCTGCGAACATTGCTGCCGGCCTCGGTCTGACCTTGCCGCTGGAGCAACCGATCGAACATCTGGGGCAGGCCGAGCGCCAATTGGTGGTGCTGGCGCGGGCCTTTGCCCTGCAGCCGCGCCTGCTGATTCTCGATGAGCCGACGGCGGCGCTCTCCGATGCCGAGGCGCAGCGCCTGTTCGCCTTGATCGACACCTTGCGTAGTCGTGGGGTGGCGATTGTGTACATCTCCCATCGACTGTCCGACCTGCAACGCGTGGCGGATCGCGCCATTGTCCTGCGTGATGGACGGATGGCGGGTGACTTCACGGCACAGCAATTGCCCGAGGCAGTCAGCGCCATGCTCGGCCAGGCGCTTGGCGAGCATGCGTATGTGCCGCGCGTGCCAGGGCGAGCGGTGTTGCAGCTTGCCGCGATGAAGATACTGCCACGCTCTCAAGCCTTCGATCTGACCCTGCATGAAAACGAGGTGGTGGTGCTCACCGGGCTGTTGGGCGCCGGTAAAAGCGAGATTGCCGAAGCGCTGTTCGGTTTGCGTCACGCGACGTCAGGTAGCGTGCGACTGGACGGTGTCGAAGGGTTTGCGCGGTCGCCACGGGAGGCGATTCAGCACGGTGTTTTTTTCGCCGCCGAAGACCGCGCCAGTCAATCGCTGGTGCCGGACTTCTCCCTGCGTCGCACCCTGACTTTGCCGTTTCTCGAGCGCTTTACCCGCGGCGGTTTCATCCGCAACCGCGCCGAAGCGGCAGCGGTCGAGGCACAAGTGGCGGCGCTGGGGATCAAGACCACCGGCATCGATGTGCCCATGAGCGCTTTGTCCGGCGGCAATCAGCAGAAAGTCGTTCTCGGCCGCTGGCTGCTCGGCGAAGGGCGGGTATTGATCCTTGATGAACCCTTTCAAGGCGTCGACGTGCGCGCCCGCCGCGACATCGGCCAACTGCTGCGCGACAGCGCCGAGGGGCGCGCGACTTTAGTGATTTGCGCCGACGTCGATGAAGCCCTGGAAATTGCCGACCGCATTCTGCTGGTGCGCGATCACGCGGTGGTCGCCGAGTACCCGCGTGCCGGCCTCAATCGTGCCGATCTGGTTGCCGCACTGGCCGGCAGCGACGTGACCGAACATTCCCCTCAAGCCACGCCAAGGAGCAGAGCGAGTGCCTGATTCAAGTTCACTGTTATCGACCGAGCCGGCACGTGCCGAACGTCTGCTGCACGGGCTGATCCGCTATGGCCTGCTGTGGCTGCTGGCGCTGATCGTGGTGTTTTTCAGCGTTGCCGAACCAGCGTTTCTGCGGGTCGGCAATCTGTTCAGCATCCTGCAATCGGTGTCGATTGTGGCGCTGCTGGCGCTGGGTGTGACGTTGACCATGGCGGTCGGCGGCCTCGACCTGTCGATTGGCGCGGTGGCGGCGATGAGCCTGATGATTGCCAGTTACGTGATGGTCGTGCTCGGCTGGGGCGCGGTGCCGGCGGTGTTGATCAGCCTTGCCGGCGGTGCGCTGGTCGGGCTGCTCAACGGTTGGCTGATCGTCAAATTGCGCGTGCCGGACATTCTCGCAACGCTCGGCAGCATGTTTCTGGTGATCGGTGTGCAACTGATTCCCACGGGCGGACGCTCGATTGCCGTCGGCATGACCTTGCCCAGCGGCGAAGAAACCGAGGGCACCTTCAGCGCTGCGTTTCTCGCGTTGGGGCGCGGGCGGTTGTGGGAGGTGGTGCCGATTCCGGTGTTGATCACTGCCGTGGTTGCGCTGGCGGTGTGGCTGTTTCTCGAACGTACGCGCATTGGCCGTCTGTTCTATGCCATCGGTGGCAACGAGCAGGCGGCGCGGCTTGCCGGTGCGCCGGTGCAGCGCTTCAAGTTGTTGGCCTACGTGCTCTCGGCGGTGCTGGCGTCACTGGGCGGTGTGTTGCTCGCGGCGCGGCTGGGGCGCGGTGATGTCAGTTCCGGCAACGGTCTGGTGCTCGACGCGTTGGGGGCAGCGCTGATCGGTTTTGCCGTGCTCGGCGCAAAGAAGCCCAATGCGTTCGGCACGTTGATCGGTGCGCTGCTGGTGGCGTCGCTGCTCAATGGCCTGACCATGCTCAACGCGCCGTATTACGCGCAGGATTTCGTCAAGGGACTGGTGCTGGTGCTGGCCCTGATGTTCACCTTCGGCCTCGCGCATCGGGCGCGCTGAGCCGCATTCATTCAAGGAAGTGCTATGCACGGTTCAATCAAACAGTTCGTTGCCGGTGCGTTGCTCTCGGCCATGGCCCTGAGTGTTCAGGCACAGGCCTTGCCCGGTGCACCGGCACCGTTCGATAAAGGTCAGGTGCAGATCGCGTTGGTGGGTTACCTGTTTTCCGGGGATTTTCCCGAGGCGTATTTGCGCGGTGTAGAGCAACAGGCTGAAGCGCTGGGCGCCCATTTGCGGGTGTTCGACGCGCGGCAGCAAGCGGCGAGTCAGGGCGAGATGATCGATCAGGCGATTGATCTGGGCGTCGACGGCATCATCGTCCAGCTCGGGCTCGCCGAAACGCTGAAAGCGCCGATTGACCGGGCCATTGCCAAAGGCATCAAAGTCGTCGCCTTCGACGTTGACCTGAACACGCCGCAAGTGACTCAGGTCGAGCAGGATCACCACGCTTTGGCACGCCTGGCACTGGATCAGGCGGTGAAGGACAACGGCACGCGTTTCGATGCTGGCTACGTCTACATCAGCGGCTTCACGCCGATGGAGCGGCGCGACGAGATCTGGAGTCTAGTGAAGCAAGCCAACCCGGGGATCATCGAAAAGGCCCGTTTCGGCACGCTGAACCCGCCGATTGCCAATTCAGTGGCCGATCAGGCCAGTGCGGTGCTCCGGGCGAATCCGGGGATCAGCGTGATCTTTGCGCCGTTCGATGAATTCGCCAAAGGCGCGAAAATCGCCGTGGATGAAGCGGGTTTGGCGAGCAAAGTGAGGATCTACAGCGCGGACATTTCCACCGCCGATATCCAGATCATGAAAGAGCCGGACAGCGCCTGGGCCGCGACGGCGGCGGTCAATCCGCAAGTGGCCGGGGCGATCAGCGTACGCAGTCTGGCGATGTTGATTGCCGGGGAAAATCCTGGGCATCAGGTGCTGGTGCCGCCGACACTGATTACCCGTCAGCAACTGCTGGATCTGGACGTGAAAAACGTTCGAGATCTGGCGCAGAAACTCCCGGCCTTCGGTGATACCGCCAACGTCGCGCGGGCACCGTGGATTCCGGTGGTCAACTAGAGCATTTGCCACGACATCGCCCATGTGGGAGCGAGCCTGCTCGCGAAGAGGTCTGATCAGTTGATATCTCTGGTGACTGACCCACCGCTTTCGCGAGCAGGCTCGCTCCCACAGGGGTAACGCGTAGTTGCGCAAACTGAGGGAGTTCTGGAGCTTACATGCATAACAAAGCTGCACGCCTACACAAAAGCCGTTCCCCGGCAGCGGATCCGTTGTTCGGTAATCGACTGCCCCCAGGCCAAGTGCTGACGGAGCGATTTCCCATCCTGCACGAAGGCGAAATACCCGAATACGACCTCGCCCATTGGTCGTTGCGCCTGTTCGGCACGCTCGCCCGACCGATCGAATTGCGTTACGCCGATCTGCAGGCACTGCCACAACGGCAACTGCGCTGCGACATCCATTGTGTGACACGCTGGTCGAAGTTCGACACCGAGTGGAGCGGGGTACACCTGCAGGATCTGTTGCAGGTTTTCAATCTCCAGCCGACATCGGCGTTCGTCATGGCTCATGCCGACCACGATTACCAGACCAACTTGCGACTCGATGATTTACTTCACCCGGCCAGCCTGTTGGCCACTCATTACAACGGCCAGCCCTTGACCGCCCAACACGGCTGGCCGTTGCGCCTTGTGGTCGCCGGGCGGTATTTCTGGAAGAGCGCGAAGTGGTTGCGCGGTCTGGAATTTGTTAACGAGGAGCAACCGGGGTTTTGGGAGCGCAATGGCTTTCATCTGCACGCCGATCCGTTTGCCGAACAGCGCTTCAGTGGTGATGAACTGGATATTGCCGAGGATGCCTGGCTGGAAAAAGAGTTCGACTAAGTAGCGTCTGATGCAAATCAAAACTGTAGGAGTGAGCCTGCTCGCGATAGCGGTGTATCAGTAAGAAAGTTGTCAGCTGACACACCGCTATCGCGAGCAGGCTCACTCCTGCAGGGGACTGCATTTCAGTGTGAAAAATTGGTGTTAGTTGGTTGAGGTGTTGGCTCAGCAACACTTCTGCTGAACTAAGAACAATCCTTTAGAGCGATCTAACCTAAGCGTTATTGGTTCTTTTGCGAGTTGCGGCAGCTCGTCTAGCATCAGGCTCCAAGGGGAAACGTCTCAGCTGGGGAAACTGCAACTCATCGTAAAAAAACCTTCACTGCCTTCCAGAAATCCAAAACTACAGCAGACATTGCCGCGCATTGCTTGCCGAACTTTATTGTCGGCAACGGCCGGGTGTTAACTGCGATTCAAGGAGCTGTCATATGTATTACCGTTCCCGTTCATTACTGGCGGCCGCTGTCGTGTCCGCCATTTGGCAACTTCCGGCCAACGCCGAAGAAACTTCGGCAAGTGCTGACAGCGAATCGCGACTCGGCACCGTGTTGGTCACCGGCACCCGTGGCACTTCGCGTACCGTGCTGGATTCGCCGGTGCCGGTCGATGTACTCACCGCTGAAGACCTGAAAACCGCCGGCGCCGCTGATGGTGAACTGGGTGCAGCCTTGCAGACGCTGTTGCCGTCCTTCAGTCTGCCGCGCCAATCCAACTCCGGCGGTGCCGACCATGTGCGTGCTGCGCAATTGCGCGGCATGAGCCCGGATCAGGTGTTGGTATTGGTCAATGGCAAGCGCCGCCACACCTCGGCGGTGGTCAACGACTCGTCGAAAATCGGTCGTGGCACCGCGCCGGTGGATTTCAACTCGATTCCCATCAGTGCCATCAAACGTATCGAAGTGCTGCGCGACGGCGCAGGTGCGCAATACGGCTCCGACGCCATCGCCGGAGTGATCAACATCATCCTCGATGACGCGCCCGAGGGCGGCGAGGTCTCGACCAGTTATGGCGCCTATCACACGCACCAGGACGCCATCGGCAAGACTACCACCGACGGCCAGAACAGCGTGACCACCGCGAAGATCGGCACGCGCCTGGGCGAAGAGGGTGGGTTTATCCGCGGCGGCACCGAGTACAAGGATCGCAACCCGACCAACCGCGCCGGTTTTGATGGCTTTGCCGATACCCCGAACCAGCGCAACTACGTGATGGGCGACGGCCTCGCCCGCGACGTCAACCTGTGGTTCAACAGTGAGCTGCCGTTGGCGGGCGGCAAGGCCTACAGCTTCGGTACCTACAACCAGCGTCACACCACCGGCGCCGAGTTCTATCGCTATCCGTACGAGCAACCGCAGTTCTACCCCAACGGCTACTTGCCGCAATCGCTCGGCGACAACAAGGATGTTTCCGCCACGGCGGGCTTCAAAGGCATGATCGGCGACGACTGGGACTTCGACAGCAGCGTCACCCATGGCCGCAACCGCTTCGATGGATCGACCCGGCGCACCCTCAATGTCAGCCTCGGTGAAGACTCGCCGACGAAATTCGATACCGGCGACTACGAACTGCGCCAGACCAGCAGCAACCTCGATTTCAGCCGTGAATTGCGCCTCGGTGGACGCTCGTTCGTGCTGGCAGTCGGTGGTGAGTATCGCTACGAAAATTACCTGACCTACGCCGGCGACGAGGCTTCCTACATCGGCTCTGGTGCCGATGGCGCCAATGGCTTGCGGCCGAGTGAAGAATCGGATCTGGACCGCAATGTGTTCGGCACTTATGCCGAGTTGTCCGGCGACCTTACCGACCGCTTCTTCGTCGACGGCGCCACGCGCTGGGAACATTACGATGACGCTGGCAGCAAGCTCACTGGCAAACTCAGTGGCCGCTACAAACTGACCGATCAGTGGGCATTGCGCGGTGCGGTCTCGAACAACTTCCGCGCACCATCGCTGGCGCAAAGCGGCTTCCAGAACACCACCAGCAACTTCGGCGATGGCGGTACGCTCACCGATATTCGCGTGCTCTCGGTCAACGATCCGATCGCCCGTGCACTGGGCGCGGAAAAGCTCGATCCGGAAACCTCGAAAAACTTCAGCCTCGGCCTGACCTTCCAGCTGAACGAACGCTTCGACGCCTCGCTGGACGTGTTCCGCATCGACGTCAAAGACCGCATTACCCTGTCACAACGCATTGGCAGCGATGCTCTGGAAAGCTACATCAATGACAACTTCGGCGTAGCGGGAGTGCACGACGTCAACTTCTTCACCAACGCCGCTGACACCAGCACCCACGGCGCCGAACTGGTGCTCAACTACCATCAGCCGTTCTATGACGGGCAATTGGGCCTGACCACCGCGTATACCTATAACCACACCAAAGTCACCAGCACCAAAGGCACGCCATCGCAACTGACGGCGTTGGGCATCGGCAATGACGCACTGGTTGGCGTCGAAGAAACCAACACCCTGACCGACGCCGCGCCGAAGGACCGCTTGATCTTTTCCGCTAACTGGGCCAGCGAGCATTGGGGTTTGCTCGGGCGTTTGACGCGCCAGGGCGAGACCACCCGCGTGTTCGATTTCGGCGATTCGCAACCGGAGCAGACCTACGGCGCGGTATGGCAACTGGACGCCGAGGTTGCCTATAAATTCACCCCGAAATTCAACATCGCCGTGGGTGGCAACAACCTTACCGACAACTACCCGGAACGCTCCGGCTCGGCGATCAACTACGGCGGCAACCTGCCGTATGACGTGCTCTCGCCGATCGGCACCAACGGCGCCTACTACTACGCCCGCGCCACTTATGGTTTCTAACGCGGGGCCGGGGCGGCATCTGCCGGTGTTTCAGGCGTTATTGATCACGCTGGGCATGGTGATCACTACCGACATCCTGAAAACCGCGCCGACCGTGGCACTTAACGTCGCGCCAGAACATTTCTACCTGGTGTGGGGGCTCGGCGGTGTGGCGTCGATGATCGGCGCGCTGTGTTTTGCCGAGATGGCCACGGCATTTCCGCACCCGGGCGGCGACTATCATTTTTTGCGCACGGCTTACGGTGAACGCATGGGATTGCTGTTCGCCTGGTCGCGGTTTTCGGTGATGCACACCGGATGGATCGCGTTGTCGGCATTCATGTTTGCCGATTACTTCAACGCGGTAGTTCCGCTGGGGCAGTACGGCTCGGGGTTGTTTGCCGGGGCGATCATTGCCGCCCTGGTGCTGCTCAATCTCTCGGGCAAGCACATTGGTTTCATCACTCAGACGTTGTTGGTGGGCTTGCTCGCGTTGGGTTTTCTGAGCATTGCCAGCGCCGGTGTCTGGCTGCAGTGGCAGGGCATCGAACCACCGGTAGCGGACGTTTCGGTCACGCCGCAGCACACCGGTATGGCCGGATTTTCGGCGGCGATGATTTTCGTTTTCCTGGCCTTCGGTGGCTGGAGCGATGCGGCAACATTATCGGCAGAAGTGCGCGACGGTCGGCGGGGCATCTTCATCGCCATGATCGGAGCGCTGGCGGTGCTGATGAGCATCTATCTGGCGCTCAATTGGGCGTTCGTCGCAGGTCTGGGATTCGCCGGACTGGCGGCGAGCAACGCGCCGGCGGTTGAGCTGCTGAACCGCGCGTTCGGCGCACCCGGGGTCATGCTGATTCTATTGATGGTCGGTATCGCCGCCATCGCCAGCATTAACTCGACCCTGCTGGTCGGCGCCCGGACTACCTACGCTGCCGCCCGTGATGTGCCGCAACTGCGCAGTTTCGGTGACTGGGACGACCGTCACGGCGTGCCGCGCAAAGCCTTGCTCGCGGAAGGCGCGGTGGCGTTGCTGTTGGTGTTGTTCGGCAGTTTTACCCAGAGTGGTTTCAACACTATGGTTGAGTATTTGACTCCGGTGTACTGGCTGTTTCTGAGCTTGAGCAGCGTCGCGTTGATCATTCTGCGGCGGCGCTTTCCCGACGTGCCGAGGCCGGTGCGGGTGCCGTTGTATCCGCTGTTGCCGCTGCTGTTTTTCGGGTTGTGCCTGTACATGCTGTATTCCAGCGTGACAATGGTCGGCTATGGCGCGTTTCTGGGGATTGCTGTGTTGCTGGTGGGGGCGCTGATTCTGGCGGGGGTGAGCCGCGTGGCGTCGACGCCTCGGCAAGCTCTTGGGCAGATATCGGACTAGAACGACACCTCGGCCGGTTGCGACAAACGCAGCACCGACAGGTCGCCGGTGATGCGTTTGTACGCCAGGCGAATCGCTTCGATGTCACGGGAACGCTGCACGCTGTTCTCATGCAGGATCACAATGACCTTGGTGCTCAAGCGCTCAGGCTCTTTAGCGCCTTTATCGCGCCATTGACCATACGCGTCGAGCACACTGAAGCCATCGGGGAAGCGCGGTGTGACTTCCCTGTCGAGAAATTCGCGCCAGCGCGCCGGGCCGACGAGACCTTCCTTGCCATCGATCGAACCCACCGAAAAGTACAGCTCGGTGCGCAGCCATTGCGCCTGCGCCGGCCGCGCGGCATCGCCTTGCAGCGTCGAACTGGCGGGATCATGGGTGTGAACGGAAGCGGGAGGAGGGCTGGCACAACCGGCGACTGCGAGGAACAGTGCCGCCAGTAAAAGACGTTGAGGCATGGAACATCCTTATTGAACGGTGGGTGAACCGCTGAAGTATAAGGCTGCCGTTCGACCGTCAATAAAGACCTGAAAAGCAGGCAGTCAGGCGTTTCGGGAATAACCCGAAACGCCTGCGGCACTCACTCGACCACTTCGATCTTGAATTCGCCATAGCTGCGATTCTGGGTGAGGTCGATCGGCACGAACATCCCGTACGCCTGCAAATAGGCATACATCGCAGTGCTTTCACCGTAGCGGTAGTGCCTGCCTGTACAAGTGATGACTTTGGCGCTGCCCGTCAACGATGGAAAGAACGCACTGGCAGGCTTTTGTGCTTCCACGGCGCAGTCAAACCTTGTGTCCTCCGGTTCTGGGGCTTTCTGGAAGCGGGGGCTGGATCTTTGTTCGGTGTAGCTCAGAAGCGCACCGACAGGCATGTTCGTCCAGTCACCGGTGAATCGCAGATCGGTGATCGCGTTTTTTTTCACGGTGATCCCGTAACGGTCAGTACGGTAATCGATGTCGGCGAGGTCGATCAGACCTCGGAAAGTGATGTTGACCGATTGATGGTTTTTATCGTTGTAGCGTTCTGTGAGCTGCTTGCCCGGCTCGTATCCAAGGTAGCGGCTGTCCCTGCCCAAACGTCCCAGCGCCAGCCGCTCGGGGTTGTTCGAGAGCAGGTACGACATGCCCGCCTCCTGAAACTGCCTGCGCCGATCAGCCTCGTTTGGGTCTTTGAAGATCACGCGCAAGCGTTGAATGTTGTTTTCCGGGGCCGGCAATTTCAACGCTTCAATGGATTTCGTCACGGAGGCAGGCAGGACTGGATCAGCCAATATGAATGGCGTTTGCTCTCGGCCGGAGAAAGGTTTCAGTGCCGCCAACACCTGCGGTGTGGCACATGCGGTTGCCAGCAGTTGACGGTTGTCGGCGTCCAGAGTTTTCTCGGCGACGGCGTCAACGCTGATCGCGCCGGCTATCACGCGGCTTTGCTTATCAACGTAGAAGGTACTGAGCGAGGTCAATTGTTGTTTAGCGCAATCAGCGCTCCAGCGCATACGCTTCTGCGCATACAGGCCATTTTCGCGGGGCAGAAGCGTTTCGCCTGCGGGTACCCGGGCGGACCAGAAGAATATCTGGCCGTCTTTTTGATTCAGGCTGGCACGATCAATCAGCTGCCATTCCCGTAACTCCGGTGCCGAAATGACCCGCCATTGCGCCGCCGGTGTCTGAGCACAAACCTGTTTGAATTGAGGACTCTGCAGAAACAGTTTTTTCTGTTCGGCAGGCATTTGCTTGTCTTCGTTTGCGCCACTGTTTCGAACAGCCACAAACTGAAGCATGCCCTTGTTGGTCAAATGCGCCATTTGCGCATCGGGCAGATGACAGTCGGCGTTGAAGTTCGCCAGTTGAAGTATTCGCCGCCCCTCAGTCGCCATCACGTAATAGCTGACGTGATCGCCATCGCGCACGATGGTATTCGGGTCGGGTTGACCGAGCATCGCCTCATCAAACGCGATCCGCCCCAGCGCTTCGAGATCGGCACTCGTCTGTTTGGGGGGCGGGGGGCTCTGGCATCCGTAGAGGGCGAGGGCAAGCAAAGACAAACAACTGAAACGGCGGATCAAGGCATCCATGCGGAGGGCACACTGTCGGATTAAAAGTGATGGCACATTAACATTTCGGCAGTGACGACGAAGACTTTACCCTGCCATCGCCAACAGGCTCTCCAATACACCGCATAGCCTGCAGGAGCTATCGAGTGCAACGAGGCTGCGATCTTTTGATCCTGTTTTTTAAGATCAAGATCAAAAGATCGCAGTGTGCCGCCGCTCCTGCAGGGGGTGTCAGGGGCTGCTGGGTGGGGGAGTGGCGAGGGCGATTCCCGCTGCGCCAAGGCGCTTGAGAATCTCGAACAGCAAGTCACTCTTGGTCACCCCGACGATCCTCGGGCTGCCGACATAGCCGGTCACCGTCAGGGTAATACCGTCCGGCGACAACTTGCTGAAACGCACGAACGACGCGGGTTTATCGAGGATGGTTTCGTTCTCGCGATAGGTGTTGAGCAGCAGGTCCTTGACCTCTTCGGGGTCGATGTCCAGCGGGAACATCAACTCCAGCGACGCCACACCCTGAGCGCTGCCACCCAGCGTAACGTTGCGCAGGTTCTGCGAGATCAGTTGCGAGTTCGGCACGATCACGATCGAGCGGTCGCTGAGCTGGATTTCCGTGGCACGCACGTTGATCCGGCGGATGTCGCCCTCGACGCCGCTGATGCTGATCAGATCGCCGACCTTCACCGGGCGCTCGGTCAGCAGAATCAGGCCGGAAACGAAGTTCTTCACGATCTCCTGCAAACCGAAACCGATGCCCACCGACAGCGCACTGACGATCCACGCCAGGTTGGTCCATTGCACGCCCAGCGAAGACAGGGTCATGAGGATCACGAAGGCATAACCGATATTGGAAAACAGCGTGCTGAGCGATGCACACATGCCCGGGTCCATGTCGGTCTTGGGCAGGAACTCGTTGTCGAGCCAGCGGCGCAGGGCGCGGATCAGCCAGATGCCGATCATCAGCGCCAACACTGCGTTGAGCAGATGCGCCGGGACGATATTGAACTTGCGCAAGCCGGCGCCGCCGAGGATCGCCATGATATTGGTCGCCAACTGCCCGAGCGTGGTGCCGATGCCGCCGACAAACAGCGCGATCACCGCTAGCAGCAACAGCGCTGCGCGGCTGAACCCGGACAACAGAATCGAGATCTGCTCGAGCCGTCGATCACTGGTTCCCAGCAACTGTTTGAGCGCCTTGCCACTGGCGTGTTTGGGCGAAAATACGTGCTCGCAGCTGTCCTTGATGACCTGGATCAGCAAGTAGAAACCCGACAGCACGATGTAGGCCCAGACCACTTCATAGGTGATGAACCGGCTCAGCGAGATATAGCCAGTGAGCAGGGCAATCGCCGAGACCAACATCGAAATACTGGCGATGGTGTACACCACGCCGGAAAACGTACTGCCGGTGGCCGAGGCATCGTTCGCGGCGACCAATGCCTTGCGCACCTTGCCCACGCGCAACAGCAACGACACGACAATCACCATGACCACAATCGAGATGACGCCGCGCCCGGCCACGACAATCTGACTGCTCATGCCGGTAGAGTTGCTCACCTGCACCAGCGTCACCAGCACCAGCAGCGTGCCCGACAGAATGCGCGGATACGGCTTCATCGCCAGCGCCACGGGGTCGGCAATCGCCGGCAACCGCCATGACGGATGCTGGGTGGACAACAACGCGCGGCTCAGGCCGGTGATCAGCACACAGGCATAAACGGCTTTTTCGAACTCCTCGGAAAATGTCTCCAGCACCGGCGTCAACGGCTCGTGACGCGTGCAGGCATAGAACAGCAATTGCAGGGCGAGGCCGGTGGTAACAATTGTCGCCAGCGCCGAAGCGAACGCCAGCGCACTACGACGCAAACGCCCCTCCGGCATGCGATGAATGCATACCCACGTCAGCCCGCGCTCAGCCAGTCGGCGCCCGAACGTCCAGATAACCAGCGCCAGCAACACCAGGAAACTGGTATAGAAACGCTGCCCCGGCGCCCAGACCGTGGCCCAGGTTTCGCTGACCTGGGCGACGAAAAAACGCCAACGCTGACGATCATCTTGCGTTGGATTGACCAGCGGCGACCAGAAGTCCGGGCTCAACACACTGTGAGTGCCCAGCGTCAGCTCGCTCTCGAGCAACGTGCGACGGATACCGGCGATCTGCGTAATCAGCTCCGCCGCGCTTTGCTTGAGCGCCGCCAGACTCTTCAGCGACGCATCGATTTTGTTCTTCTGTTCCGCCAACGACGCCCGGTGCGCAACGATATCCGCCTGTTCGGCGGCCACCTCGGTCGCTGGCGCCGCGCCCAACACACTCAACTGCACGGCCAACTGCGCCTGCTGCGGCAGCAACGCCGCCGACAATTTATCGACATCCAGAATGAACGCCTGCACCCGATCCTGCGGGCCTTCGAGCTGGTTGTAATTGTTTGCCGAGGAAATTTGTTGCTTGAGGCCGTCGAGGCGCTGCTGCAAGGCTTGCAGGTCGTTTTGTGAAATCACCGGCAGCGGGGCGACAGCGGCCACCGAAGGCGCAGGCAATTCGGCTGCCCACAGCACCGGACTGCTGCAGATGAGCAAGACGAATAGCACTGAAAACAACGACTTCAAGCTGTTGCGCATGGGACTGGCCGACTCTCGATGGACACACAGTCTATGAGGTTAGGTGATCAGGCCGGATGGGGCGGAAAAGTTTCAGGACCGGTGTTGTCTGGATCAGTAAAACCCGGCCCTTCAACATGATAGACAGTCGGTTCTTCGGAAAAATGTTCCTCCAGTCCGAGCATGAACAACCGATGGTCTTCGCTCGCTTCAAAACCCGGGGTGTGATCCTCAAGTGATCGCCAGCGCACGATCAGGTTGAAGACTTCGGGCGTTTCGATCCCCTGTGCGAACACGTGGCCGAGGTAACCCTTGGCGCGAGTGAGCAACGGCGCCACTTCAGCAAACGCGTGTGTGAAACGTTCAATGCATTCTTTATGAACGGGGAGTACAGCGATCTCGTAAATCATGGTGTACCTCAGGAAGGAATGCGCGGGTTGAAAGTCCGTGCTTACGCGATCAGGGATGGCTCGACAGCGATTGCGATTTTTCCTCGAATGCCGTTATTCGGACTTTCCAGCCGTGCGTGGGCGAGCCCCAGGTCGGCCAGCGCATAAACGGCACCCACATGGGGGCGTAGTTGGCCGCGCGCGACCAATGCGGCCAACTCATCAAGCTTGCCGCGATTTTGTCGGGTGAAAACGAAGTGATAGCTGGCGTTCCTGCCCCAGGCCTGTACGAGGTTCTGCGGTTGGGCAATGTCGACAATCGTCACCACGCGGCCAAGTTGCGCGAGCGCGTCGGGGCTGCGCGACAAGGTGTTGCCACCGATGGTATCGAACACGACATCGACTCCCTGGCCTGCGGTTTCGCGCATGATGACGTCGACGTAATCCTCTTTCTCGTAGTCGATGACCACGTCGGCGCCCATGCTTCTTGCGAACTCAGCGTTGGCTTCGCGCACGGTCGTGAACACTTTCGCGCCCATCGCTTTCGCCAACTGGATTGCCACGTGGCCAACGCCACCCGCGCCGCCGTGCACGAGGATGGTTTCTCCCACCTGCAGCGCCGCACGCCCGACCAGCGCTTCCCACGCTGTGCCGCCCACCAGCGTCAGGCTCGCCGCTTCGAGATGGCTTAGCGATGGCGGCTTCCTGCCAATAATGCTTTCAGCCGCAACGTGGTACTCGGCATAACTTCCCGGCCCGTCAAATATTTGCGGCGTGTACCAGACCTCATCGCCCGCAGCGAACGCCATCACACCCGGCCCGACCGCTTCGACAACCCCGGATACGTCATGGCCGGTAATGGCCGGCAGTGGCACCAGATCGGGGTAATCGCCACGGCGGACCTGGTAATCCAACGGGTTGATAGAGGTTGCATGCACCCGCACCAGCACCTGTCCGGCCTGCGGTACGGGCTTGGGAACGTCGCAAAGTTCGAACGATTCCGGACCGCCAAATGATTTAAGCACCATCGCTTTCATTGTAGTTCCTCATATCTATAAAAAGGGATATCGAGATATCTCGATATGTTGTGGTAAAAAATTACAGCTCTTTTCCTACGATCTCGGCCAAGGCACTGATGGTTGCTTCATTGCGCTTGTAGTAGGTCCACTGACCGATACGCCGGACTTCCACCAGGCCCACTCGCTGCAGTGTCGCCAGATAACCAGACACCGTTGACTGCGACAGCCCGATACCTTCCTGAATACTGCTGACGCAGACGCCCACCGTGAGAACGTCACCTTCATCCTGTGGCGGGAAGTTCTTTGCGGGATCCTTCAGCCCCTTCAGGATTTGAAGGCGCGTAGGGTTGGAGAGGGCTTTGAAGATTTCGAGTAGGTCCATGTCGCTGAGGATATCGAGATTTACCGATATGTCAATACAAGTATCCGTAGCTTAGATTGGAGCCGGTACCGACACGATGTTGCTTGCGAGATACAACGGCACCCAGCAGATAGCTCGTAGTAACTGCCGCCGAACGAACAGAAAATTCAGCTTTTGGGTGTCGTAGCAAACGAATCCTTCTACGCTCAAACGATCCAGCGGAAGGACTTGCCAGAATGGATTACCTGATTCGCACCGCGACCCCGGCGGATGCTTCGGCGATCAGCCGGACCATCATCAATACCCTTCGCCAGTCCAACGCGCTGGACTACTCATCCGACATCATTGATCAGGTTGAGCAAAGTTTTTCACCACGGGCGGTTCTGGATTTGTTGGCCCGGCGTCAGGTACTCGTAACCACGGTCAACAATCACATCGTGGCAACGGCGAGCCTTGATCACGACGTGGTTCGCAGCGTGTTCGTCGACCCACGACATCAGGGGCAAGGTATAGGCAGACACCTGATGGAGCGGATTCAAACAGTTGCCTTGAGCGCAGGTATCGACTCGCTGCGTGTTCCCTCATCCATTACCGCCGAAGGCTTTTATGCAGCACTTGGCTTCAAGAAAGTCCGGGATGAATACCATCAGGCGGAGCGCACGATCATCATGGCGAAGGCGCTGGCACAGTAGAAAAGTCATCATGGAATTCAGGCAATCGTCCGCAGGCCGCCGCGCCGAAAAACCTTCAGGGCAGAAGATGGATGAGTTGCGGCTCCAGAGCATCTGCGCCCATGTCGAGCAGGGCGAGGGTGACCGGAAGTTTGAAACGCCGACGCCCGGCGCTGCCTGGGTTTATGTAGAGCCGATCGCCACGCCATTCGATCAAGGGCTTGTGGGAATGGCCGGTGATGATCAGTTTGATGGAGCTGTCGAGGAGGGCGGCGACGTCGGCAATGTCGTGGGTCAGCAGGGCTGGCCAGCCATTGAGGTCGAGGGTGAGGTGGTCCGGGAGGTCGGCGGCCCAAGGGAGATTTAGATCGTTGTTGCCCCGCACCGCCTTTACCGGCGCGACTTCGGCCAGTTGCGCGAGGATTTCGGCGGCACCGATGTCGCCGGCGTGGATGATCAGTTCGGCACCCTGAACGGCGTTCAGGGCTTCGGGGCGGAGGAGGCCGTGGGTGTCGGAGATGATGGCTATTTTCATGGGGCAGAGATTAGCAGGGTTGGTCTGCATGGCAGCGGTCAGCCAGTGAACATGGACCTTGATAAGAGATACCGCCGGTATACTGCTCGATCAAACTGACGCGCACGTTGCCGAGGCTATCCGCGACCGGGTTAAACAGCCTGAGATGCCGCTCCCCCGATGATCTTCCAAGGAACTTGCAATGCCTGCAGGCAAACGTGAACTGGCGCGCATGGAGCGCCGGCTGATCTCCACGCTGACGGACGCGTGCGAAACAGCAAAAACTGAAATCAAAGGCTTCACCTGGCTCACCCACACGGCTGACCTGAGCGCACTGGCTGAAACCCTGAGCGTGATCTGGGTATTCGAAACCCTCGCTGATAGAAAGCTCGCTCAGGTTGAGGCGAAAGTGCGCATCTTCGAGCTGACGGCTGTAGCGTTGAGTGAGGCCGGTATCGAGCTGAAGCTTACCGATCGCAATGTCCGCTTCGACTCGGAGCAAGAGTGTCAAAACATTCATGGCGGCGATTGGGGGAAGCGACTGAAGGGCGTATCCGCTCGTCAGAACTGATCAGTCTCACAGCGAGGCACCGCAAAGGCTTCGCGGTGATGGCTATGCAGGTCAGGGGTGAGGCCCTTGCACGACGCTTCACAAAAGAATTTGAACCGCTCTCGGACACGCTCGCCTAATGATTAGCCTATGGGTATTCCCACAGGCGATGTGCCAATACCGGCATGCTCCGAGAGGTGGTCAACGTGGCTAAAGACGATAAGAAAAGCAAAGGTGAAGCTTCCAAAGCCAGCAAAGAGTTGAAAGACAAAAAGGCATCACCGACGAAGAAAGCTGCGGCGGCCTCGACGCTTTCGAAATCCTCTGACAAGGACAAGAAAGACAAGAAAAAAGACCCTGAACCGAAGAAGTCCGCCAAGAAAGCTGACAGCAAGCCCGAAAAAACCAAGAAATCAGACAAGGCAGAAAAGCCTGCGAAAAAGAAAAAGTAGTCTCTGCTGCCTGCCAGGGCTTCGCGCCCTGGCGACTTCAGACAATGGTTAGAGCGCGGATGTCATTCAAACCATATATCGCGGTTGCTGAGCCACTTCCAACCCATGGCGAACGCTCTGAAGAACGCCCGCCCAGGCCGTTAGAAATCAACTCGGCATCAGCACCGTATCGATGACATGAATCACGCCGTTGGATTGCATCACGTCAGCGACGGTGATTGCAGCCTTGCCACCTTTTGCTTCCACCAACCACAGTTTGCCGTCGTGCAACATGACGGTCAGCGATTCGCCCTGAACGGTTTTCAGCATCACTTTGCCACTGTGCATTTTCGCGTCATCCATCAACTGCTTGGCGGTGTGGGTGCCGGCGACGACGTGGCAGGTCAGGATCTTCGTCAGGTCTGCCTTGTGGTCCGGTTTGACCAGCGTATCGACAGTCCCGGCGGGCAGCTTGGCGAAGGCCTAATTGTCGGGGGCGAAGACGGTAAAGGGGCCTTTGCTGTTGAGCGTATCAACCAGTCCGGCAGCCTTGACCGCGGCAACGAGCGTCGTGTGATCCTTGGCGTTGACGGCGTTTTCGACGATGGTTTTCGTCGGATACATGGCGGTGTCGGCGGCGAAACCGAATCCAGCGCCAAGGCTCAGCACTGTGAGCAGGTAAGGGCACTGCGTTTGATGAACGTGTGCATGATGCATCTCCTGAATTCTTCGACCCTTCGGGTGAGGGTGATGAATTTACGGAGCAGGGAGTGGATGCAGTGTGGGGGGATTTTGGTCGCGGTTTTTGATTGGCGCAGGGCGTTTGTGGATGGCTGCTATCGGCCAAAAGCGGACATTCATACCGCTAGTCAAATACACTGTCGCGACGGTTGCATTGAAATTTGGTGCAAGTGTTCTGCGGGAAAAAGGGAGAATTGATGAGTCTTGATCTATGTTTGGAAGCTGATAGTACGCTCACAATTTTGACATTGAGCAATGCACTTGAGAATGCTGGTGCTCGAAAAGTCGAGGTAACAGAAGATGGGCTATACGCTGAATTTAGCTCAGGACTTAAATTAAGTACCGATGACGCCTTCGGTGACCACACGATTTATGCTGAGAATACAATGGGTATCGACTTTCCTGTCGCTGTGCGTTGTACCATCAGAATTAAAGGGCCTGAACCAGAGGGAGAGTCGGCTATGGAAGATTTGGAAAAAGTCGCCCAATCAATATCTCAGTCGTGTTCAGCCTTCTTTCTAGTTAGCTTTCAGTTCGAACAAACCATGTACTGGCGGGATGCGACAGGGCTACATCGTCCTTGAGGTCGGTGCCTGCGCGTCGTGCTTCAAATATTTTTGAATGGTGCTTTTCGGACAAAAGCGCCTTTAATTGATGGGCCGCAATTGGCCGGAAGCAGGCATTCACAAGCGCCTTTCAGACGTAACGCCAAGTGTTCTTAAACACAACGCAAAAAACGTTAAACAATCACGACCTTCAGCGATGCGACCGCACCGATGGTGACATGCAACTCAACCGCCGCCGCCAGACTGCCCAAGCGGGCGACGCTCTCGAATACTTTGAAATTGTGCAGAGGGGGGAATGCCATTTCATCTCCGTAACAACAACGCATCGGACCGCAGTTTTGTTTACAGGAACGCAGTTTGCAGCTTGGTGATCACTTCTTCGACCGACAGCCCCGGCGCCTCTGGAGGTGTCGGGTTTTCTCCAAACTCCCTCCAGATAAACAGTGTCAGCTCGGCACCGTCAGTCGCCGCGAGAGCGTTTTCAGCGTAGGCAAAGTTTGCCAGTTGTCGATAGCGCTCATCCTTCCAGAACAAGTCTTCGACCCAGTGATAAACAGGAATGAAATGGAAGTGAATGGGCCAGTCCGGTTGATGACCAAAGCGGCCAATGTAGAGATGCGCAGGAGTTAATATCCGCTCCATGATCTGCTGGGTCCTGGCGAGCAGGCCACCCATTTCCGCCAGGGCTTCAGCCGATAAGTCAGCCAATGAAGAGGTTTTGAGTTTGGAGCCCAGCATCAGATAGCCGGGTAGGGCACTTGCCAGGTGGTGGTTGATAAGCCAGTGGTCGGTTTCATGAACAATGAACTGCGGGGCAATATCCATATGCCGTTTGTCCTGATGAAGTGGATGCGGCAGAGTAGCAAAGCTCGTTTGGCAAAGCTGCGAATGACTGCGTGTGGCGTCAGCCATTGAACACTGCACAGCCATGGGTAAGGGAGGGAACCGGATGAACCACGAAGCGCAGCTCAAGGCTTTGCTGGCTCAAGATCGAGTACGAATGCAGGTTCTGCGGACTGTTCGTGGTCTCGAATTGCCGGACTGCTGGGTCGCGGCAGGTTTTGTGCGCAGTCTGGTCTGGGATCACCTGCATCAGCGCAACGCCGATACCCCCTATCATTCGGCCACCGATGCGATGACCTGTTGGCCGGAAACCGCCACGGCGGTGGGCGTCAGGTTGGGGGGTGACGACGAAATAGAAGTGGCGGCGCCGCTGGGACTGGACGATCTGTTCTCGTTGGTGGTGCGGCCAACCGAGCGATTCCGCACTGAAAAATACGCGCTGTTCTCGGACCGGGTTCAATCCAAGAGATGGCAGGAAATCTGGCCGGAGTTGATCGTCGTCACGGCGTAATGAGGGACATGCGCCAATTTACGTAAGCGGATTCAAGGTTCGCCAATCCTGATTTGATCATTGGCAATGAGCGTTGTGTTGCTAGAGGAAGCCGCCTTGACCTGCTCACTGATCAGGTCAGCCATCTTCCGCACCGGTTCAGTCATGCTGCGGCGAGAGCGATGGACCAGGCCGATATCCCGGTGAAAAGTGTGCGCCCCGAGGTCGAGTGCCCGCACGCCTGCCGGCCATTGCGGTTCGGGCGTTGTTTGCGGCACCAGCGCAACGCCGACAGCGTTTTCCACCAGTTTGACAATCGCCTCCAGCTCATCCAGTTCGCACACCTCATGCAAGGTGAAATGCATTTGCCGCAGAAAGCGGTCGACCTGCCTGCCGCCGAAGGATGATCGGTCATAGCGAATGAAGGGTTGACTGGAGAGCAGTTCAGACCAGTCTTCTCCCGGCACGTCGCGCGGCACGATCAAGCGGTAGGGCTCCAGCGTCAGAGTCGTCCAGCGCAGATCGCTCTGCAGCGAGAAAGGCGGGCGAATGATGACGGCCATGTCGATCTCGCCAGCGTCGACGAGGTTCACCATCTCCATCGACAGCCCCGGGACCACACGCGTGCGGCACTGCGGACAATGTTGGTGAAACTTCGCCAGCGCATCCGGTAAATAGGAACGCTGCACGGACGCGATCGCGCCGATGTTGACCAGCACACTGGGCGGTTGGCCCATCGTCGTCGAGCCCAGGTTTTCGTAAAGCCTGAGCAACTCCTGCGCTTGCAGAAGAATCTCGTGGCCCATTTTGTTGAGGTGCGCCGAGCGGCCTTTTCTGTCGAATATCTCGAAGCCGAGTTCAGCCTCCAGCCGCTGGATTTGTGCGCTGACGGCGGCCTGCGTGAGACCGATCTTGTTGCCGGCCGCAGCGAATGTGCCTTCGCGCGCCACAGCGATGAGTGTCTTGAGTTCTTTGATCATTCACAAATATTAATTGTGTTTCTAAGAAATATATATTGATTTTTCTGTTTGGTTTTCCGTCCTAGGATGTTTCCCATCCCCGGCAACGGCTGAACCGAGAGCGCCAATGACGGTGGGAATTCGCCAACCAACAAAAATATCTGGAGTTCTGATGAGCCTTTCACCTTTCCACCTGGCAATCCCTGTTTACGACCTGGCTTCAGCGCGGACCTTTTACGGTGAGGTATTTGGTCTTGAAGAAGGGCGCTCCAGCACACAGTGGGTCGACTTCGATTTTTATGGTCACCAACTGGTCATTCACGAACACCCGAAAACCGCCTCGCAAGAGAGCGTTCACAGCAACCCGGTCGATGGTCACGATGTGCCGGTGCCACACTTCGGCATCATCCTGGGTTGGGCGCAATGGGAAGCGTTGGCCGAGCGTCTGAAGTCGTTTGGGACCGAGTTTGTGATCGAGCCGTACGTTCGTTTCAAAGGTCAGGTGGGCGAGCAAGCCACCATGTTTCTGTTCGACCCGTGCGGCAACGCCCTCGAGTTCAAGGCCTTCAAGGATATGAGCCAACTGTTCGCCAAGTAACAACAGGCATGGCACAACCGCGTTGTGCCATTTGATCTCTAGTGAGCTGGAAGCTCATGACTCTAGCAACTGCGGTTACCCGCAGACCTTTCATTCCAACAAGAAGGCTAGACATGAAACGTATTCCCTTGGTGTGGCAAATCGTTGCCGGGCTGTTGCTTGGCGTGCTCGTCGGTTGGTACTTCAATACGCATCCGCAGTATCAAACATGGGTCAGCGCCGAGATCTTAAAACCGCTCGGTGACATCTTTATCAAGATGATGAAGATGGTGGTTGTACCGATTGTGTTCTGTTGCATGATCCTGGGGATTGCAGGCGGTGGCGACAGCAAGTCGTTTGGCCGGATGGGGGCGAAGTCGCTCGGCTACTTCTTTGCGATTACCGCGCTGGCGATCGTCATAGGCTTGTGTTTCGCCAACCTCTTCGAGCCCGGCACCGGGACCGATATTTCAGGCGTCTCGCACAGTTCGGCGGCCATTAACCTGGAGCCTTCGAAAGGCGCCTTGGTGATTTTGCAGAACATCGTTCCAGACAACGTGATCGTGGCGATGTCGGAGGCGAAGTTGCTGTCGGTGTTGTTCTTCGCCGTGCTGTTGGGCCTGGCATTGAACGCATTGCCGAAAGACAAAAGTGCGCCTTTCATCGCCGTGGTTCAGAGCCTCTCTGATGCGATGTTCAAAGTCGTCTCAATTGTCATGGCCTACGCGCCAATCGGGGTGTTTGGCATGATCGGCGCGACGGTAGCGACGTTTGGTTTCGCCTCATTGTTGCCGCTGCTCAAGTTGATTGGCGTGGTGTATCTGGCACTGATGGTTTTCGCTTTGGTGGTGCTGGGTGGCATTTGCTACTTGATTGGCGAAAACATTTTCAAGTTGATCCGCTACTTCCGCAACGAGTTGATTCTGGCGTTTTCCAGTGCAGCCTCAGCGGCGGTCATGCCGCAATTGATGACCAAGCTGGAGAGCTACGGTGTACCGCGTCGGATCGTCAGTTTCGTGGTGCCGGTGGGCTATGCATTCAATCTCGATGGCGCGTCGATTTTTCTCGGCGTGGCGACAATCTTTGTCGCGCAGCTTTATGGCATCGACCTGTCGTTGTCTCAGCAGATTCTGCTGGTGGTGACGATGGTGCTGACCTCCAAAGGGGCGGCAGGGGTGCCGGGTTTTGCCATCATCATTCTGTCAGCCACATTGGCTTCAGCCGGGCTGCCGTTGGAAGGCGTGGCGCTGATTGCCGGCATCTTCAGGATCATCGACAGCGGCACCACCACGTTGAATGTATTAGGTAATGCCATTGCACCGCTGGTGATCGCCAAGTGGGAGAAGGTCGAACTGCAACCGCTACCCGCTCACCCAGCGGCAAGGGTCTAGCCGGGACAACGCAGCTTTGCGGTTGCACCGATCACACGTGCACGTCTGCTGACACAGGGACGTTTTTTTTGGGTTTGTTTACTAGACGACCGGTCTATTGATTGTGAGGATTTATGACGGATTACGCTTCAGACACCGACCTTTTTTCACTCGTGACCATGGGCGCACTGCAACTGGCCAACCGGATTGTCATGGCTCCGGTGACCCGTAGCCGAATGGCCGAAGACGGCGTACCGAATGAAATGCACGCGACGTACTACGCCCAACGCGCCAGTGCCGGCCTGATTATTGCCGAGGCGACGAATATTTCCGCGCAGGGCAGAGGCTATGCGATGACGCCGGGAATCTGGTCGGAAGAGCAGGTCGCCGGCTGGAAAAAAGTCACCGACGCCGTACACGCAGCGGGTGGCAAAATCGTCAGCCAGTTGTGGCACGTGGGGCGTTTTTCCAGCGTCGAGTTACAGCCCGGCGGCGCTGCGCCGGTGGCGCCTTCGGCGATCAAGGCGGAAGGCAGCACGTACACCGAGAAAGGTTTTGTCGAGGTGTCGATGCCGCGCGCACTGGAGACCTGGGAAATTCCAGGGATCATCGAGCAGTACAGGCTGGCCGCCGAAAATGCCAAGCGCGCCGGTTTCGACGGCGTGGAAGTCCACTCCGCCAACAGCTATCTGCTCGACCAGTTCCTGCGCGACTCCACCAACCAGCGCACGGACCGATACGGCGGCTCCATTGAAAACCGCGCTCGACTGACTCTGGAAGTCACCGAAGCCGTGGTCTCGATCTGGGGCAGCGAGCGGGTCGGGATTCGTCTTTCGCCGGTCACGCCGGACGCCGGCAATACGCCGCCCGACAGCAATGTCATGGCGACTTACGGTTACCTGATCCGGCAACTCAATCCCCTCAATCTGGCCTATCTGCATTTCGTCGAAGGCGCCACGGCCACCTCGCGCACCGTGCCTGAAGGTGTGGATCTGGATGCATTGAGTGCGCAGTTCACAGGGGCATTCATCGGCAATAACAACTACGACCTGGGGATGGCACTGGAGCGTCGGGCGCAGGGCCGGATTGATGCGGTGGCGTTTGGTCGTCTGTTCATTTCCAACCCCGACCTCGTGACGCGTCTGCGTCGTGGGCTCGAACTGACCATCGCGCCACGCGAGAGTTACTACGGCGGTGGCGCCAAGGGTTACACCGACTGGCCAACCGCCAACGCCTGAAAAACCACGACCTGCGCCCGGTACGACGCAGGGTCGCCAACGCATTATCGCCAAGAGGTGTGAGCATGAATTATCTGCAAAACAAGGTCGCCATCGTCACGGGCGCATCGTCTGGTATCGGCGCGGCAACCACCCGCGCGCTGGCCGCAGAGGGTGTCCGCGTGGTGGCTGCGGCAGTGGATACAGAGGGCCTGGAAGCCTTCGTCGGCCAATTGCGCGAAGCCGGCCATGAAGTGCTCGCGTTCACCACTGACGTCACTCAAGCGGAGCAGACCCAGGCACTGGCCAGATTCGCCCGGGAAACTTACGGCACCGTCGACATTCTGGTGAACAACGCCGGGCTGATGCTGTTTTCCAACTGGGTCGACCTGGCCGTACAGGATTGGGAAAAGATGATCGACGTGAACATCAAAGGCTATCTGAACGCCATCGCGGCGGTGCTGCCTGTGATGCTCGAGCAGAAGTCCGGGCAGATCCTCAACATGGACTCGGTGGCGGGCCATCAGGTCGGCCCGGCAGCAGGCGTTTACAGCGCTACCAAATTCTTTGTCCAGGCCATGACCGAGTCCATGCGCAAGGAACTCGGTGTGCAGCATGGCATTCGCGTCAACACGGTCAGCCCCGGCGTGATCAATACCGGCTGGGCGGACAAGGTCAGTGATCCCGAGGGGCGCAAAGCGGCCCAGGCGCTTAACCGGATCGCCATCGCACCGGACGATATCGCCCGCGCGGTGATCTACGCACTCAACCAGCCGGAAAACGTCACCGTCAACGACTTGATCATCTCGCCGACGCGCCAGGATTGGTGACGTTTATAGCGGCTGTTTTGCCCCATTTGCTTTACCAGAAAGCGACTCTGATCGCTCGTCTACATCAAGAGGAAACAACCATGTCAAAAAACATCAAGGCAGTATCGACCGCTGAATACAACGCTGTCATCGCCACCGCCAATCAGTATGTCGAAGGTTTGCGGGTCGGCAGCGCTGCTGGCGTTGCACAGGCCTTCCATAAAGATGCAGTGATGTACGGTTTCACCAACGGCGAACTGCTGGGTGGCCCGATCAGCAACCTGTTCGATTTTGTCGAGAAGAACGGTGGCGCCCCTGAAATCACCACGCGCCTGGACGTACTGGCAATCACCCCGACCACCGCCGTGGTGCGTGTCGATATGGAGAACGATGCGATTGGCGCCGACTACAACGACTATCTGACGCTGATCAAAATGGACAGCGTCTGGAAGGTGATTGCCAAGGTGTATCACCAGTTCGACGCGTAAGCATCAACCGGTCCCGGCAGGCCTGTTGCCGGGATCGGCGAACTGTCTATTTGAAGGGTTTATACGATGACGATGGTTGATTATTCCGCTGTTCTGGAGCGCAGTGCAGAGCAGGTCTGGGACGTCTTGAAGAAATTTGGCGAGATCCATAAATGGCATCCTTCGATTGTGAACAGCGAGATCGAAGGCGGCGTGCCTGATGGCCTGACAGGTTGCGTTCGCAGACTGGTCCTGGCCGATGGCGCTGTGGTCAGGGAGCGCTTGTTGTCGGTCGATGATCGAGGATTAACGCTGTCCTATCGTTTCGAGGAAGCACCCTTGCCGCTGGATAATTACGTGGCGACGGTACGGTTGGTTGCGTTGACGGAGTGCAGCCAGACGCTCGTTACCTGGTCAGCAAGTTTCGACCTGCAACAGCCGAATACGGCCGAGCAGTATCAGGCGTTGATTCGCAGCCTGATTGTCGAGGGACACAAGGGGCTTCAGGCATTGCTGTTTCAGTAATGTACGACGCTGGCCAGTGGCGAGCGGCATTTCATTCGCCACTGGTTTGTCATTACGGCGTTATTTAAAACGCGTCCAATACCCGCGTGTCGACACCCACCACCTCCGGGGGCATTTCGTTGATCAACACAACGGCGTCATCCCCACGGTTCAGATAGACCAAGTAGTCGCCAGTCTCGAACGTGATTTTGAAAGCGACCAGCCGGCTCTGCTGATCCGGCCACTTGTCGATAACGCCTTGAACCTGTGTGATGAGCTTGGCTGCAATCGCGAGGCGGGATAATTCGGCCAGCAAATCTTCACGACGCCACGAGCACTCGCCATCCTCCTCAATGCGAAAAGATGCCGGCAATTGCAGCTCCGCTTGATCGGCGCCGACACTTTCACCATCGCTGAGCAGGTACATCGCAAGGGTTTGATCTTCGCCAAACCGCCATAGCAGTGAACCTGCATCTCGCGGGCACGGTTCACCGTTAAAATAGTACTGGTCGTGCAGTAGCGCGTGAAGTGTCTGGCCTACCAGTAAGCGTGCCTGGCTTAAATCCACGGCCATCCTTTCACGCGAGGCGATAAAACGGTTCAACACTTAGCACTACCTCTTGATGCGGGGTCAGCAGGCTGCGAATTTTAGCCGGGCCGGGCGTATTCTGTCGCCGCCAGCACGCTGATAAAGTGCATGCGGCACGGTGTTTCGGCTGGAGTGTTCTTTGGGGCGTCATGAAGTTTTCAGAAATATTGTGGGGCTGGTATGGCCAGGATGAGTACGGCCGGGTTTTTTCCGTTTGCGAAGGGTTGCAGGCGCTTGATTTTTTGGCCATGACGGCGGATTTGCAGCGATGTGGGATTCCGTACTGCCCGGCTTGTGAAACCTGGTCTGAAGTGATGTTGCCACTGGAAAGAACGCTCACCGCTTGCGGCAGCGCGTTATCCGTAGAGATCAGAACGCGCCTGCAACTTCTCTGGGAGCAGTGTAATGCGCTGACTGACGCGGCTTTTCACTGTGACGACTGGTTCATGTTCGATCATGAAGAGTGGCAGCCACTTCGGACCACAGCTGCAGCGTTGATGCAGTTGATGGATTGGGAGGAAATCGAACCCTTCCGCGAACAATTACTGGAAGACTGCCGCAACGCTATCCGTGGCGTAAAACCGCGAGTCTGTGAATAAGCGCCAATCGCTGGTGAGGGGCATTCCTCAGGGGAATGCCAAGCATAAAATTAATGAATTTTGCTTGTCTCCGTTCACGGCGTAAGTTGCTCAAATAACAAGGAGCAACGCCATGCAATCGACCTCCGCAAAAAAATTCGACACCGCCCGCGCCAACGAATACGCCCAGCAAAGTCGTATCGCCCTGGCCGGTTATGACGCCTGTCACGATCTGGCCGCGTGCATGTTGGCCGCCAGTCTCGGCCAGTCTCGATCGGCCAGGGTGCTGGTGGTCGGCGCGGGTGGTACGGCGCAGGAGATCATTGCGATGGGCGCGCTGGAGCCGGGTTGGACGTTCACCGCTGTCGATCCTTCTGAGCCGATGCTGGAGGCCGCGACGCAGCAGTTACAGGCTAACGATCTGTTGCCTAGAACGCAGGTGCATCTGGGGCAGGTCGAGGATCTGCCGGCGGATGAGAGCTTTGATGCAGCGACCTTGATCGGCGTGCTCCATCACCTGCCGGGCGATGCGGCCAAGCAGCAAATCCTGCGCGCGGTTCAGGCTCGACTCAAGCCAGGCGCGCCATTGATTGTGGCGGGCAATCATTACGCCTACGCCAGCCAACCGTTGTTGCTTCAGGCGTGGGGCCAGCGCTGGCGGCAGCAGGGTGCGAGTGCGCAGGAGGTACAGGCCAGGCTGGGGAAGATTCTGCAGGGCGCTGATCCTCCGCATTCCGAAGCTGCGGTTCAGCAGTTGCTGCATGACGCCGGGTTTGGTGATGCAACGCGATTTTTCAGCAGTCTTTTCTGGGGCGCCTGGCTGGTGTGTAAAACGCTCTGAGCGCGGGTCTTACAGGGTTCTGCGGCTGATTCAGATCGGTCTCGTGTTGCCGGTTTGGGATGGCAAGATCAGAAGATCGCAGCCTTCGGCAGCTCCTACATTGGAATAGAGTTAACTGTAGGAGCTGCCGAAGGCTGCGATCTTTTGATCTTTAAAAATGCTGCTCGACGACATAACGGCTCGGCACTTCCCCCAGCAATTGCTTGAATACCGTGGCAAACGCGCTTGAACTGCTATACCCCAACGCCATGGCAACCTGAGTGACCGACTGACCTTTGCCCAGCATCACCACTGCTGCGAGCAGACAAGCCTGTTGCCGCCATTCGATAAAACTGATCCCGGTGTGCAGTCGGAAATGTCGGGTAAAGGTGCGCCGGCTCATTCCCGCACGTACGGCCATCTCATCGATACCCACTTCCAGCGAAGGCAGGTTCAGGAACTCGCGACACACCGACGCCAGACGGGGTTCTGCCGGCAGCGGCGCATTCAGCGACAGTACGGGCATCGCGGCAATCTCGTGCAGCAGCAGACTCATCAAATGACCGTCGCGCCCTTGGCTGGAATAGCGCGCCGGCACGTCAATGGCTTTCAACAGCAACTGCCGCAGCAATGACGACACGTCGAGTACCTGGCATTGGTCCGACAACCCCAGTCGCTGCGCCGCCTGTTTGCGGATATAGGTGTTGTGCAGGGTCACCGGCCCACGCATTTGCATGGAGTGGGGGAGTTGCGCGGGCACCCAGATGCCGCGCTGGGGTGGAACGACCCAGTTGCCGTCATCGGTGAACACGGTGATGACGCCGCTGGCGGCGTAAGCGAACTGACCCCGTTGATGATCGTGCAACGGGAACAACGTACCGTCCGCGTAATCAACGGCGGTCACGACCGCATCGCGTGGTGTGTTCTGGTAGGGATGACCGGTGAATGTGCGCATGGCCCGATTCTAATGAAAGATGGCCTGTGGCTGAAAGCGGGTCAGCTCGATTGCTTGCATATTTCTCCCGGCACGAGCACTTCCGCTCGGCGTGGGGACGATTGAACATGCAAAAGAAACACCTTCTACTGGCGATTCTGGTTACAGCGGTGTGGGGGCTGAATTTCCCCGTGACCAAGCTGGGCCTGGCCAACATCGATCCGTTGTTGCTGACCGCGTTGCGTTTCGCGCTGGCGGCGTTGCCCTGGGTGTTTTTCGTCGAGCGCCCACGGGTAGCGTTTCGATGGCTAGCCGCTTACGGACTGATCTTTGGCGTCGCGATGTGGGCGTTGATCAATCAGGGCATCGCATGGGGAGTGCCGCCGGGCACGGCATCACTGCTGATCCAGTGCAGTGCTTTTTTCACTTTGGGCTGGGGCGTGATTTTTTTTGGCGAGCGTCTCGGGCGCCCGCAATTGCTCGGCGCGCTGTTGGCGGCCGCAGGGTTGCTGGGCATCGTCTTGTGCAGCCCTGGCGCCGCGTCGAGGGCAGGGCTGGCACTGGTGATTGGCAGCGCGATGGCCTGGAGCGTCGGCAACGTCATCATCAAAGTGTCGAAGGTGCGCGAGATCTTCGCGTTCGTGGTGTGGGCCAGCCTGTTTCCGCCGATCCCGCTGATGTTGCTGACGTGGGCTCTGCATGGCTCGGCACCCTTTATCGCACTGCCTGCGCAGCTCAATGCGATGACCGTGTTTTCACTCGCGTTCCAGGTGTATGCAGCGACGCACTTCAGTTATTGGGGCTGGAACCTGCTATTGCGCGAATACCCGATCTCGCGCGTGGCTCCGCTGTCGCTGTTGATCCCGGTGTTTGGCATCTTCAGTTCGATGGCGATTCTCGGCCAACATCCGAGTCCCGCGGAATGGGGATTGATCCTGTTGGTGCTGGTGGCGATCGTATTGGGTTCAGGGTACTTGCAGGGCGTGTGTTCGCGCCGTCGTGCGCGAATGGCCTGAGCATCGCTGACGGGGCGATGTGGCATTTAGGGAAGAACTTGAGTATCCACCTGGCCGCTAGTGGACCGATCAAACGTCGCGCCACCTTGGAATCTGCAAACGCGCCCTCATAGTAATGGCTATACCAATGCCCTCAAGAGGAAGCACAGATCATGACCCGTCAAACCGAAACTGCCATTCTCGCCGGCGGCTGCTTCTGGGGCATGCAGGATTTGTTGCGCCGTTATCCCGGCGTGCTGCAAACCCGCGTCGGCTATACCGGCGGCGATGTGCCGAATGCCACGTACCGCAACCATGGCAACCACGCCGAAGCCATCGAAATCGTCTTCGATCCGGCGGTGATCAGCTATCGGCAGATCCTCGAGTTCTTCTTCCAGATCCACGATCCAAGCACACCCAACCGCCAGGGCAATGACCTGGGGCCAAGCTATCGTTCGGCAATTTATTACCTCAGTGAAGCGCAACGCGATATCGCCGAAGACACCGCCGCTGACGTCGACGCGTCGCACCTGTGGCCAGGCCGAGTGGTGACCGAAATCGAACCGGCCGGGCCGTTCTGGGAAGCGGAACCGGAGCATCAGGATTACCTGGAACGTATCCCGAATGGCTACACCTGCCACTTCATCCGGCCGAACTGGAAACTGCCGAAGCGCTGAGAGACTTCAGCAGGGCGCGTGTTACTTCGCCGCAAACCGAAAAGCCCCTGAGATCAGGGGCTTTTTCGTTATAGCTCATAAGGTTTTTCTTTTATGTAGTGAATGACAGCCACGTCCATGGCGCAGCCTCCGATTTGAGTGGCTGACGCTATCGCGCTGTGCCGCTGGTTATCCAATTTCCTGCGTTCTTGTCATAACCCGGCAACTCAATCGCATCAGCCTTCGGCGAAAGAATTTTCCCGAACACCTTCTCCAACCCGGCGCCGTCTAATCGCAAGCTTGCGGCTGATTCAGCGACACAACATAAGCGCTGAACATGTCTGCCAGCGCGTCGGCAAACACGCTGATTTCCTGCTCGCTGCGTGGGCTGGAGGAAAAGTCTTTTCCGGTAGAACTCAGCGTGGTCAGGATCAAATCGCAGGCCGCTGTGCGAATCGCGTCAGTGACTTGCGGCAACAGTTCGAGCATGAAGCTGGCGAAGATCTGCCGTCCTGCCGCGCGCACCTCATGGGCTTCGGGCGCATCGCGATAGAGCGGCGCGGCATCGTTGAGCGCGCCGCGCATCTGCGCTTCCTCGCACTCCGAACGAATGAATACCTGGACCAGCGTGCGCAGGCGATCCAGTGGTGGTTGTTCCGGCTGCTGCAAAATTTGCTGGAGCATTTGCGTGGTGTGCAGCCACTCATCACTCTGCAAGCGGAACAGAATCGCCGCCTTGTTGGGGAAGTACTGGTACAGCGAACCGATGCTCACGCCAGCCTTTTCGGCGACTCGGGCGGTGGTGAAGCGGGTGGCGCCATGCTCGGTCAAAACCTGAATAGCCGCCTGCAAAATCGCTGCGACAAGATCTGTCGAACGCGCTTGCTGTGGCTGTTTACGCGAGGAAATACGGGCGGTCTGGCGGTCGGTCATGGCTGGCTCGGACGTCCTGGGGAATGCGAATAGCGGATGCGACGAATCACTCGCATCATTTAAACGCGATGAATCACTCGCATTTTAGTCCCCAACTGACGGAAAACAAGCATGACCACCCTGACCTCTGAACCACTGGCGAGCTTGATCGAACGCCTTTACAGCCAAGCCAGCGCCGCCACCAGCACGGCGCTGAACGATGTATCCGGCGAAGAACGCGATCGCCTGATGCACAGCAAAACCGACTACCTGAAACTCTACGGATTACTCAAAGACCTGTGGCTGCCGGTCTCCCGCGACACCGGCAAACTCCTTTACATGCTGGCGCGCAATACCCAGGCCAAGGCGATTGTCGAGTTCGGCACATCGTTCGGTCTGTCCACCCTGCACTTGGCCGCCGCACTGCGCGACAACGGTGGCGGTGTGCTGATCGGCAGCGAATTCGAGCCGGCGAAAATCCAATTGGCGCGCCAACACTTTGTTGCCGGCGGGGTCAGCGATCTGGTGGAAATTCGCGAGGGCGATGCGTTGATCACCCTGGCCAGTGACCTCCCGGAATCTGTCGATTTGCTGTTGCTCGATGGCGCCAAGGCATTGTATGGCGATGTCTTGAGCCTGCTCGAAAAGCACCTGAAACCGGGTGCAATGGTCGTCGCCGACAACACTGACTATTGCCCGGAATACTTGGCATACGTGCGCGCGCCGGAGAACGGTTACCTGTCCGTACCGTTTGCCGACGACATCGAGCTGTCAATGCGCCTGGGCTAAAACCGACCGCCTCAGGGGCCACCGAAAGGTGGTCCCCGAGGGCCGTAATCAAGGCGTGCTTCGGATCGAAGTTAACGCCGGTGACGGTTGTCCGGCCGCTCCAGTCCCAGATGATCGCGCAGGGTGGTGCCGCTGTATTCATGGCGGAACAGCCCGCGCTGTTGCAGCAACGGCACCACGTCATCGACGAATTCATCCAGGCCTTCAGGCAGGAACGACGGCATGATGTTGAAACCGTCGGCGGCCTGTTCGACGAACCATTGTTCGAGGGTGTCGGCGATGGTTTTCGGCGTACCGATCACCGTGTGATGGCCGCGCGCGCCCGCGACCTTCAGGTACAGCTGGCGAATGCTTAGATTCTCGCGCCGCGCCAGATCGATGAACAAGGCCTGACGACTCTGCATCGAATTGCTCGGTGGCAGCTCCGGCAACGGGCCGTCCAGATCATATTCGGAGAGGTCAAAACCGCCGGCCATGCCTGCCAGCATCGCCAGCCCGACACGCGGCTCGACCAGATCCTGCAGTTGTTGGTATTTATCTTCCGCCTCGCTTTGCGTGCGGCCGATGACTGGCGAAATCCCCGGCATGACTTTCAATTGCTCAGGGCGGCGTCCGTAGCCGGCCAGACGACCTTTGACGTCGGCATAAAAGGCCTGGGCGTTGGCCAGCGTCTGCTGTGCGGTGAACACCACTTCCGCGGTGCGTGCGGCGAGTGCCTTGCCCGGCTCCGACGAGCCGGCCTGGATCAGCACCGGATAACCCTGGGGCGTGCGAGGAATGTTCAGGGGGCCGCGCACCCGGTAGTTATCGCCATAGTGATTGAGTACATGCAGTTTGTCCGGCTGAAAAAACACCCCGCTGCTTTTGTCGCGGACGAAGGCGTCGTCTTCAAAGCTGTCCCACAGACCGGTGACGACATCGATGAATTCTTCCGCGCGCTGATAACGGTCACCGTGCTCGAAATGTTTTTCGCGGCCAAAGTTCAGCGCTTCCAGATCGGTCGCTGAGGTCACCAGATTCCAGCCGCTGCGCCCGCCGCTCAAGTGATCGAGGGAAGCGAATTTGCGCGCCAGTAGATAGGGTTCGTTGTAGCTGGTCGACACCGTTGATACGAGGCCAATACGTTCGGTCACTGCGGCTAGCCCGGAAAGCAGCACCAACGGGTCGAAGACGTCGCCGGCCGTGGTGAACTGGCCGAGTTCCGGCGAGCCCATCAGGGCCAGATTGTCGGCGAAGAATATCGCGTCGAACTTGCCGCGCTCGGCGGTGGTGGCGAGTTTCCTGAAATGCTGGAAATCCAGGCCGCCGCCCGACCATGCACGTGGATGGCGCCACGCGGCGAGGTGATGGCCGCTGCTCATGAGAAACGCGCCAAGGCTCATTTGTGCTGTTTTCATAGTGTCCTCAGAAGTCATAACGCAAGGTCACGCCGGCGGTGCGCGGCTGGCCTGGCGAGGCGGTGTAGAGGCCATTGGAACCACTGCCAACAGCCAGGTAATACTCACGATCAAAAGCGTTTTTGACCCACAGCGAGGCGTCGAGCAAACCGTCGCCATAGTCCACCCGTGCGCCGAATGAGAAGTTGGCGAGGCCGTAGCCATCGATCTTCGCCAGGTCGGAATTGTCCAGCGTGCCTTCGCTGTCGGAGCGGTAGGCATAGCTGCCGGTGGCGTAGGGTTCGATACCGTCGATGCGCGGCCATTTGTATTCGCCGTTGACGTTGCCGATCCAGCGCGAGGCGCCGGCTACGCGCTGGCCGCTGAGGTCGCAGTTGGTTTGCCCCGGATTTTCCGAAGGGCAGGGCGCGTCTTTGAATGACAGGTAAGTCACGTCGTTGAACGAGCCGTTGACGTTTAACGTCAGGCCGCGAACCGGAACGGTGGTCGCCTCGAACTCGAAGCCACGCGAGCGCACGGTGCCGGCGTTGGTCAGCAACTGATAACCGGTCAACGAACCGGGCGGCTGGTAATAAGTGGTGGCTTGATAGCCGTTCACCCCGGTCCAGAATACGTTCGCGTTGAGTTGCAAACGGTGATCGAACAATTGGCTTTTAATGCCCAGCTCAGCATCGTTCGCGCGTTCCGGGCCAACCAACAATGACTCGGCGCCAGCGCTGGGCGCCGAACCGACGGCGAGGTTGACGCCCCCGGATTTCTCGCCGTGGGACAGCGAGGTGTAGCCCAGCACGTCATCGCTGAAGTGATAGCTCAAACTGGTCAGGAACGATGGCGCCGCGTTGTGCATGTGCAGGTCGCCAGTGTCATAGGCGCCGACCTGACTTGCGCGCACCGCGTTGCCATTGACGACTCCCGGAATCACCACCGGCGCGCCACCGCCCTCGGGGGCGAGGCGTTTCACGTTGGCGTCTTTTTCTTCATAGGTGCCACGGATGCCGGCGCTGAAATCCAGGCGCTCACTCAAGTGCCAGGTGCCTTGGGCAAACAGGGCGTAGCTCTCGGTGTCGATCTTGCCGTTGACCTTGCTGTTGACGTTGTTCAGCGCATTGAGATTGGTGCCGATCAGGTTGAGATCGGCCAGCGGTCCGAGATTGGTAAAGATCCGATTTCCGAGGTCTTGCTTGAAGGCATAGGCGCCGACGACGTAGTCGAAAAACTCGCCCTTGGGCGAGGCCAGACGCACTTCCTGGGAGAACTGCCGGTCGTGCACTTCGTAGCCGAAGTCGTTGATCACCGGGACGTCCAGTTGGTCGGCGTCGTTGGCCGGGTTGAAATGCCAGCTACGATAGGCGCTGATCGACGTCAGGGTATAGCCGCCGGCGAGGTTCCAATTGGCTTCGACGGAACTGGCGTTCTGGTGGACGCTGACATTCTGCCGGCCGTCGATGTTGCTTTCGCCCACCTGCGGATTAGCCCCGACCAATGCCGCCCGGCGCCAGAACAGTGGGCCGGCGCCATAGATCACGCTGCTGCCGCTGCTGGAGTTTTCCGTGTTGTATTCGTTGATCCAGCGCAGGCTGAAATCATCGTTGGGTTTGAACAGCAACTGCCCGCGCAGGCCTTCGCGTTCACCGCCGAGCAACGTGCGATCGTCATGCCGGTTGTTCAAGTAGCCGTCATCGCGGGTGCGGTAGAACGACAGGCGCGCGGCGAGGGTGTCGGTCAACGGCCCGGACACAGTGCCTTTACCCTGAAAATAGCCGTCCTGCCCACCCGACACTTCGAGGCTGCGTTCGGGCGTAAAGGTCGGGCCGCGCGTGGTGATGTTGAGCACACCGGCCGTGGTGTTCTTGCCGAACAACGTACCTTGCGGCCCGCGTAACAGCTCCAGTTGCTCAACGTCGAGCATGTCGAACGCGGCCATGCCGGGGCGGCCCAGATAGACGTTATCCAAATAAATCCCGGCGCTGCCTTCCAGTCCATCGCTGGCTGGGTTATTGCCGATCCCGCGCACCGCGAAGCTGGAAACCCGTGCGTGAACGTAAGCGACGTTGACGCTGGGCAACGCCTGTTGCAGGTCCTGAATCTTGTAGATGCGCTGGCTTTCCAGATTGGCGCCGCTGAGGGTGGTGATCGGCGTCGGTACGTCCTGCGACTGTTCTTCGCGGCGCCGCGCTGTCACGGTGACCTGTTCAAGCCGTGGGGCGGCGTCGTCGGCGTTGGCCGTTGGATTTTCGCGTTGATCGGCGGCAACGCTGACGGTCGAGCAAAGGACAGCGGGCAGCGCCAGCCATAAGGAAAAACCCAGGGGCTTGAGGCGATGGGCCGTGGTGGCCGGGTAACGTAACAGCATGGACGCAAAGCTCCTTGTTTGGCCGCGCGACGCTATCGGTCGGGCTCGGTAGGAGGGCCATGCTAGAGCGTGTGAAGAGGGGAAAAGGGGCCTGCGCGGACAACCTGTGGTCCGCCGCAGACAATTGATTCAAACGGCTATCGAGATCGCCCGCCCGGAGGCTAAAGCAGGCGGTCGTGGCACATAGCGTTCGGGTAACGACGGCGCATCATCGCGGCGCCATTTGCCGGGGCTTTCGCCGGTCCAGCGACGGAACGCGCGATTGAAACTGCTCGGTTCATTGAAGCCCAGTCGATAGCAGATTTCGTTGATCGAGCAGTCGGTCTGGCGCAGGTAACTGAACGCCAGTTGTCGACGGCAATCGTCGAGCAATGCCTTGAAACTGCTGTCGTGCTTGAGCAAGTGTCGATGCAGGTTGCGCACGCTCATGCCGAGTTCATCGGCGACTCGACTTTGCTGCACTTCGCCCACCGGCAAGTAGCGAATAATCGCACCGCGCACCCGCTCCGGCAGGTTCAGGCGGCGCTGGCGTTCAAGGTAAGCGTTGAGCACGTTGTCCAGTCCCTGGGCCACGGCGTGATTGGCCGTGGTCAGCGGTGCATCCAGCCAGCGATTGCTGTATTCGATGGCGTTTTCGCCGGCATTGAAGCGGATCGGACAACCGAGCAATCGCGTCCAGCGCTGCGGATCCTGTGGCGCCGGGCGAGCCAGGCGCACGCCGTGCACGATGGGCAGATTGACCCAGGTCTGGCGGGTGAAGCGTACCGCGCAGGCAATCGACGCTTCGGTGGCGATCTGCTCCACCTCGGCGCCGACGGCCACCCCGTAAACCATGCGCGTGGTGTGCGGGCCGCGCACCAGACTCATCGCCGCCGACGTGGTGATCACCGGCGCAAAACGCACGCCGCGCTGCAATGCCTCGATCACCGTCGAGCTGCTTTGCGCGGCGAAAAACAGCCCATGGAAGTCGGTCGGATAACTGTACTGCGCCACTTGCAAGCCAAAGCATTCGTCATCACTGACGCGCCGCGCCGCCCGCCAGAATGCACTCATGACGGGGAGGGCGATGCGCTGGTCGGGATCATGCAGATGACAACGACTGATACCGGCCTCGCGCAGCAGCGGGGCAGCGTCGATGCCCTGTGCTTCCAGCGTGCGGGCGATGACTTGGGCCCAGGTGGCAATGGTATCGGTGCTTGGCATGCTGTTTCTCCGGTTGGCTCGGTTATCTGTCCTCGGGATGACTCAGGCGAGGCCTTCGGCAGCCAGTGTCCGCACCACCGATTCGCGTGCACGGAAGCGCCCGAGCGCGGCTTGCAACGCAGGGAAGTCGCCTAACACACCGACGCGGGCGCTCCAGCCGAGGAACACGCCGAGGTAGGCGTCCGCCACGGTAAAACGATTGCCGACCAGATACTCCGCCTGCGCCAGATGCGCCTCAATCGGCTTCAGTGCGTTCGCCAGTTGTTGCAACGCGCGCTCGCGGATGCCGGGGAATGCCGCCTCATCGGCGCTGTAACGCTCAGGCCGATTGATCGGCCGAAACGCGGCGACGTGCACCTCGGTCGCCACGTAACCGAGCCAGCCTTGAATCTGTGCACGCTCGACTGAACCTGCCGGCGCAAACAATTCCGTGCCGGGTTTCAAATCGGCGAGGTACGGCAGGATCGCGGTATTTTCAGTCAGCAGGGTTTTGTTATCGAGCAATAGCGCGGGTACGCGGCCGGTCGGGTTGATCTGCCGGTATGGCGAGTCCTGGTCGCCGAACGTCACCCGCTCGACATCGATCGGCAGTTGCAATTCGTGAATCACGACATGGGCGGCGAACGAGCAGGCACCAGGAAAAATGAACAGGGTGGTCATGGGTAGTCCTTGTTTTTAACGGCTGGCTTGTGGGGTTTGCGAAGCGCTGTCGGTGGCTTGCAGTGCGGCATTGATGAAGCTCGGTTCAGCCCAGTTCTTCACCTCGAAACCTTTGCGGATCAGTTTCGCGTTGAGCGCGAGATCCACACTGCGCTGCAAGTTGTCGAGGAACGGCGCGTCGAGCTGCGGCGCGAAGATTTTCACCAGCGACTGATCTTTGGCATCGGTGGTGAGGATATCTGCGGGGAAACTGGCCAGTTTCGACACCAGATTAATGTAGTCCTGTTTGTGCTCGTCGTTGCGCAACCAGGTGATCGCCGGTTGCTGTGCCTTGATCAATCGCGCGACCAGTTCCGGGTGCGCGTCGACAAACGCGCCGCGCCCCAACAGCACGGCTTGCATGCTGCCGGCGCCATCGAGGTCGACAGTGGTCAGCGGCAGCTCGGCGAGACCGCGTGCCTTGAGCGCAATCACCCCGGCTCCGGACCAGGTCGCGTCGATTTGTTTGGCCGCCAGCGCCGCGTTGGCGGCGTTGTAGTCGAGGTTGACCACCTTGTAGTCGCTCTCTTTCAAACCTTGATGGGCCAGCGCCGAAGCAAACGACAACTGGGTGGCGGTGCCGCGAAAGATCGCCACACGTTTACCCTTCAACGCTTCGAGCGTGGTAATGCCCGAACCCGGCTGCACCGCCAGATAGAGTTTGACGTCACGGGCGGTTGCACTGAGCAAGCGCGTGTCGAGACCACCGGCCTTGCCGATGATTGCCGGCAAATCGCCGAGGTAAGCGAAGTCTTCCTGATTGTTGGCCAACGCTTCATTGATCGCCGGCCCCGCACCTTTGAAGAAGTCCCAGCGAATCTTGATGCCGTCCTTCTCAAACTCTTTCTCCAGCGTTTGCCGGTCGCGCAACACATCGACGATCCCGGCGCCACTAGGCGTGGGGCCGGCACTGATGTCCGGCACGGCGATGCGGATTTCTTTGACCGGTTCGGCCAGTGCCAGGCTGGAAACCAGGAGTGCGGCGAGGGTGAGAGCCGCTCTTGGGAAGGATAACGAAGGGGTTCGAATCACGCGTCTGCTCCTGCAAATGCCGGCGTGGTGCCGGATCGAAGACGCAGGTATAGCGGCGTGTTGATGCGGAAATAAAATACTTAAAAATATGCTGTTTATTCGTTTGTGGCATATGGCCGATGGATCAACGGCTGCGCGGACGATGCCTGGAAGGCATAAAAAATATGCGTCGAAGCGTGCAAGCTGACCTAGTGATCGCGCAGGTCTGAACCAGATTGGCTGGGCCACTGCGTTGGCTTCACCTTCCGCCAAGGACATGCCGACCGCCAACGATGACACCGACTACATGAGTGCGGTGCTGGATCTGACCGAACCCTATGTATTGAGTGTGCCGGATACCCATGACCGCTCATGGGCGCGCCCATTATTATCGGCAACAACTATGACCTTTGGGTCAGCAACAGCATGAAAGATGCTTTTTGCGAGGTACTAACCGCTGTCGCGACCTTGGAAGGTCATAATGTTGAGGCTATTTATGAGGTGGCGCCGGGTGTGGCCGGCACCTAGGGTATTTCAGGCGTGGGTATCGTTCTCGACGAGTTCTATCTCTATCTTGGCGGGTTTTCAGGCGTTCGACGCCACCTCGATGTATGCCGAGTACGGCTAGACGAAGTCAGCGAGTCTTGCGGACTGTCGCCAGTCGCTGCAAAGCGCATGGCACACCTGTTGGCATGCACTGAGAATGGCGTCCTTTATCGGGAACCGGGTCATGTCGAGCTAGACGAACGATTCGATGAATCACGCAATGAAGCCGCGAAACTCGCCGAGTTCAGAATGCGACATACATGATGGGGTGCAGTCATCAAACTACGTTATTCAAAAGGGTCAGGTCTGCCACCGACGCATCTGACATTGATCAACTGCGCAGACTCCGCTACTGGTAGCCTGGTGTTTGCCTGCACTGAAGTCGGGGAGTGCAGAGTTCAGTACACATCACGTGCCGAATTGTTGTGCATGCTCAATAGTCTTTTGCGTCAGCGCGTGCCCATTGCTGTTGGTGGCATGGTCCCGGGACCTGCCGACGAAGTCGACATGTTAATAGCGAACGCAGTACTTGAAGGCCCCTATATAGCACTGTCGTGGTCCGGTCCGCAGCAATGGACCCTGCGCGAAATCGGCTCCACCGCTGCTGAGTGGCAGCCAGTCCCTGATGCTCAAAGTATGGCAAATGTGTCATTCGACCCGAGGTCCCTGAAACGCTCGGGCTGAATTGGCCAGGAAATCAGTACAAGTTCGGGCGGTTCATTGCTTCTGGCAGTAAATGCATGCGGTCGCAACAAGCAGCGGTTGGCTTCGCTCAGATTGAGATTGATCAAACTGGTCTTTCACCCAGCCGCTCTACCAACCTGACGAGATAACCGTCGGGATCCTGGACGATGAATTCGCGTTGGCCTATTTCTACATCATTGGCCCGATACCAAGTGTCTTTGCATTCTCGATAGAGTGGATGTCTGGCCTGATCAAGCTGTTTGATGAGGGGGGCGACAGCCACAACGTCAATCTGCAGGTTGATGCCTCTTCCAAACGGTGCAGTCAACGGAGCCGTCAGCCATTGCCCCACTTGTGATTCAACCTGCTCAAGCATGACTTGAGCACCATTCAAATCAAGGTAGGCAAACCCATCTTCCCGGCGTTCATAAACTACCTTGAAACCGATGCAGGAAACCCAAAAGGCCAGGCTGCTCTCCAGGTGGGTGACCATTAACTCCGGAACCAGTTTGTTACGCTCGAACATTAGGTGACTTCCATTTCACAAGGTCGATTTTTGCAGGCAGGCTGGATCAGCTCTCAGCCGACTCCCCCGAATCCGCAACCACCAGCCCCTCAGCCTCCATCTTCGCCCGCTCAGCCTTACTAATATACTTCGGCTTCTTCGGCGCCAACTTCGCGCTAGCCTTCTTGGCCTTTTCCTTGAACAACTGTTTCAGTTTCTTCTGACGATTCATGTGTGTTACTCAGTAAGCAAAGGTAAAAAACCAACTATCGAAGGGCGTAAACGCAGGCTTCCAGCGCGGTGCCATCAGCCAACGTCACCTGCGTCAAGACACGCTGATACTCAGCCCCTTCAAACTCATCAAGCGCTGCCCAATGAGCGTGAAAATTCCCGGAAGAAAACACGAAGCCCTCAATCACATCGCCATCGTCGGCCAGGACCAACCCCGGAAAGCCCATTTGCGCGCCCCAGCCCGCTTGCGCCAAGCGGCCCTTGAGTGAGGCCGGTTGCCAGGTGCCGCCGATGTTCAACATGACGTGCTCATTCGGTCGCCCCGGGCCAAGGGTTCCATAAACGAATAGATGCTCCACGTGTGTTCCTTGCGATCAAAAGGGGCGAATCCTGACGCATGGATCGGGTTCAGGCAACGTCAATTGCTCACATCGCGATAAAGTCGCGTACGGCCTTGATGGTTGGGGTAGGTGCTTCTTCCATCAGCCAGTGTCCAGCGGCCGGGATCACCACTTCGGTGACGTTGTCGGCGGCGTTGCGCATGACGATGGCTTCGTTGTTGCCGAAGGATTTTTCGCCGCCGACGGCCAGCACCGGCATGGTCAGTTTCTGTTGCAGAACCGGCGCGTTATCGATGGCGTCCTGACGGATGCTGCGGAACTGGGCGAATGCGGCGTGCATGGCGCCAGGGCGGGCGTAGAGTTTGGCGTAATGCTGGCGGGTGCCTTCGTCGACCTTGGCGGGCGTGCCGGCAAACTCGTTCCAGAAGCGGTCGAGGTAGATGCGCTCGCGCCCGGCCACCAGACGCTCCATGTCGGCGCCGCCGAAGTCGAAGTGCCAGAGCATCGGCGAACGCACGATGTCGTTCCACGGCGTGATGCCGGGCACGGGGGCATCCATCACCACCAGCCGATCAGTGAGTTGCGGATACCGCGCGGCATAGGCGAACGCGACCATGGTGCCGATGTCATGGCCGATCACCACCGAATGTTCGATTTTCAGCGCGCTCAATACTCCACGAATGTCTGCCGCCTGCGTCTTCTTGTCGTAGCCGCCGTCCGGGATCGACGACAGGCCCATGCCGCGCAAGTCCGGCACCACCACGGTGTGGTCCCGCGCCAGGTCCGCCGCCAGCGGCGCCCACATGTCGCCGGTATCGCCAAAGCCATGCAACAGCACCACGGCCGGGCCTTTGCCGCCAACGCGCACGTGCATTGTTGCGCCTTCGACTTTGATGTCCTGGGTCTTGAAGGCAGCGGGGAACGGCGTGACGTCAGCGTGAGCTGGCAGGCTGAGGGCGAGCAAGGTCAGCGTTGTGAAAAACAGGCGGGTCATGGGACGAGTCCAAGCGTGTGGGGAATGGAATGAGCGTAGTCGTATCCGCCATTTGCGCCTGTGAAGGCGCTGTGCATGAATCGGCGTGCACGTGGTCGATGCGCTGGCGCCGTACTTTCCCGGCGTCGATGTGCAGCCGCTGTACCCGGGCCGATGGCACTACGCCGAATACCCGGATCAGCCACAGACTGCCGGTAGCTATCTGATCGACCGTCTGGTGAAGGAGCGCGGCCTCGATCCGGCGCGTTACATCCGTGCTGGCAACGCCGCTCCTGCCCCGATCAACTAAACTGTCTCACAGCGACCAAAAGATATCGGTTTACTTAACGCAGAGGGAACGCCGCATGATTGGATCACGGGCATTGATTGCAGCGGTTGCATCGCTTGCGCTGATTGTCAGCGCAGCAACGTCAGCCGATCCCGGCAATGGTAATGGCAATGGCAAAGGCCAGGGCAACGGCAAGGGCAATCCCCAGAACATGCAGGGCCACGGTAACCAGAAAGGCAATTCCAGCAAGGGCAACAACGGCGGTGGCGACTGGGGTCATGGTCCCAGCATTGATCGCGGCAATGTGCTCGGAATTGTCGGCGGCTACCGCGACTACTGGAGCCCCGGGCCTGCGCTGCCTCCCGGTATTCAAAAGAACCTCGCCCGGGGCAAACCGCTGCCGCCGGGGATCGCGAAAAAACTGGATGGACGTCTGATTGGGCAACTGCCGCATTACGATGGCTACGAATGGCAACAGGCGGGCACGGATCTGATCCTGGTCGCGCTGGCCACCGGGCTGATTTATGAAGTGCTCAATGGCGCGTTTGATTAAGTTGCCGCTTGGCTGAACGGGCGGTGCATCCTTGCACCACCCCGATCAAACGATTTTCAAAGCGCTCAGCACGATCAGCGATTGTTCGGCAAAGGCCTGGGCCTGTTCGGTCAGCGCGGCGATATTGGCTTCGGCGGTGGTCAGCGTTTTGCCGTCCTTGAGCAGCACTTCGTTTTGCTGGGAGATGACGCTCCACACCAGTTGCGCCCATTCCGCCGGGTGCTGTTTGCCTTGGCGGATCGCTATCAGGAACAGTTGCTGGAAGCGGCTGACCGCGACGCCACCGCCGGTGACCGGGCTGCTCAGCACCTGAATGTCGGCGTTGAACAGGGCGCGTTTACACAGTTGCAGGTTGAACGCGGCGCAGCGTTCGTACACCAGCGCTTCGGTGGCTTCGCTCTGGCACGGGGCTACGGCGCCCATGCCGACCAGGATGGCGAGGGCTTGCTCGAGATCGTCATAGGCCATCGGCGCCACGTCGGCGAGCAACTGCTGCATGGTTTTTGCTTCATACGTCTGGCCCGCCAGCGCATCGAGGACCGGGCGGTAAATCTCCGGTTGCAACGAGGCTTCGCCAGCAGGGCCAGTGACGCTGGACGCCACGTTTTCTGCCGGCTGCATCAGGATAAATCGGGTCTTGAGCATGCGCGACCGACGCTCGGCAGCGCTAAGTCGGTTGGCACCGCGCACGTACAGATCGCGACGGAAAGCCTGATTGACGAAGTAGTCACGCGCCTGTTCACGCATGATCGGATGCTCGATACCGTCGAGAAAGGCCAGCCCCTCGGCGCTCAGATTGAGCGCATCGACCGAGTCCATCGGCACCGCCGTCGTGACGTAGTCGAGCTTGGCCGGGGCCAACGCATCGGCCATGTCGGCGAAAAACATGCAGTTCCAGTCGCGATTGAAATATTCGTGGGCGACGTATTGGCGATCCTGACCTTTGATGGTCTGTAGCCTGGCGCCCAGGTGCGGCGCGGCGATCGCGTACTTGGGATTGGCCGCCAGCAGCGCCTCGGAAAACTGCAACGCGGCATCGATGCGCTGATCCGGGCGGGCCGAGTGGCTGGCAAAGCGGTCATGCAGGCTGAACAATTGGCGCAACGGCGCTGAAGGCGACCAGCCCGGCAAAGCGTTGTAGCTGACGTACAGATGACCACCCGGTTTGAGGTGGCGGCGGGCGAACTCGACGATCAGTTTGTGGTTGTCACGGCTGACCCAGCTCCAGATGCCATGCAGGCTGATGCTGTCGAACTGCGGCAAATCATGGCGCGCCAGCAGTTGCTCGAAGCTGTCGTCATACAGCTTTGCGCCATTGTTGCTGAGTTCCGCCAGTTCAATGGCATGGGCCGCCTGACCTGGATGAAAGTCCGTACCGACGAAACCGGCAGGATTGGCTGTGGCGTGGATGTTGATCGACACGCCCTGACCGAAGCCGAGTTCGCAGTGGTAGCCGTCGGGATTGTCCAGACTGGCAAAGCCGCGCAACAACAGGCAGTAACGCTGGAAAACCGGATTGATTTCCCGGCTATAGCTGTAGGTGTAGCCTTCGTCGGTGAAATAACCTTCGTTCCAGGCGTTGCTCATAGGTGCAGCCTCTTGCATCAAAAATGAGGGATGGGACTTGCGTCGTTCAATCTGGCGCTGTCCATCAGGGTGTTGTCGGCAGGATCGAACCATTCGATAGGGGCCATGCGGATATTTCGCAGGCTCACGATTGTTCATTGTCGCAGCTGTCCGCCGCTCACAAGCGCATGCCCATTTCCAGCGCACGCGTCTCGAACCCGAATTCCGCATACATACGCACCGCGCGTTCGTTGAACGGCCAGACCGTCAGGCGCAAGTCCTGGGCATCCTGCTCGATGGCCCAGTGTTTGACCCGGTGCATCAACGCGCGGCCAATGCCTTTACCCCAGAACGGCTCGGCCACGCACACCGAGCCAATGCGCACGACATTTTGCGGTTGCACCAATGGCCCGGTACTGGCCGACACGCTGGCCGTAATAAACGCAACGACATGATTGCCCACGCTCGCGAGGAATACCACCTGGCCCGGTTTTTCGAAAACGCTGGACCAGTGCGGCAAGTCGCGTGCGAAATCCCCAGTCGCGGCGGCGTAGATATCGGGCCGGGCTGCATGGTGTACCGAATTGAGCAATTGGCCCAGCTCGCACATCGCCAGTGCATCTTCGACGGTGGCAGTTCGATAGGTTATGTCTTTATCCATGACGGGTGACGCTCCTTGGTCATGTTGGGGGCTGGTCTGCGCGGGTGTGCGGCTTGGGCCGTGTCCAGCTGCAATCCTGCATGGCTTGGCAGGCAACACTTTACCAAGGTTGCAAGTCAGCAGGTGCAGACACGCTGCCGGACCTGAACCTGGGTCGCTTTTTCAGGCAAATCTGTACATTGAATCCTTCGGCGATAAACCAATAATCAAGCGCTCGAATTCTTGGATATTGGGCACTGTATGGAAACGCTACGCATTGATCACGCTTTACCGGCAATCGACTCCTGGGGGTGCGCATGAGCCTTCATCTTCGCAACAGACGCCTGACTGTGCCGCAACTGGTGGCCATGAAAGGTCAGGAGAAAATCGTTTCCCTCACGGCGTATTCCAGCCCCATCGCCAAGTTGATCGACCCGATCGTCGACTTTATTCTGGTCGGTGATTCCACGGCCATGGTCGGTTACGGCCGAGCCTCGACACTGAGCATGCAGCTTGAGGAGATCATCGGCCACACCCGCGCGGTGGTCGACAGCACGCGCCTGGCCTGCGTGATTGCCGACATGCCGTTTGGCAGTTATCAGGAATCCCATGAACAGGCATTTCGCAATTGCGCGCAGGTGCTGGCGCGCACCGGTTGCGATGCGGTCAAGCTGGAAGCCAACAAGGCTTTGGCGTCGACGGTCGAGTTTCTGGTGGCGCGCGGTATTCCGGTCATGGCGCATGTCGGGCTGATGCCGCAGTTCGTCAACGTCATGGGCGGCTTCAAGGCACAGGGCCTGACTGCTGAAACGGGTGCGTTGATTGCCGAAGACGCTCGGGCCAATCTCGACGCCGGCGCCTTCAGCCTGGTGCTGGAGGGCGTCGCTGAAGGCGTGGCCCGGCAGATTACCCTGGACTCGAAAATGCCCACCATCGGCATTGGCGCCTCGCCTGCCTGCGACGGGCAGGTGCTGGTCACCGAAGATGTGCTGGGCCTTGGCGGTGAGCATTTGCCGCGCTTCGTCAAACGCTACGCCGACGTCGGCGCGGTGATTCGTGATGCGTGTGCGCGTTTTGCCGACGATGTGCGCGATGGCCGCTTCCCGGAGGCGCGCCATTGTTATGGGCTTTGAGCGCGGCTAGGGTTCGGCGCCGATAGCCTGCGCCAGTGTCTTCAGCGCCTGAGCAATGTCCTTGTCCCAGTCGACGGTGTAGCTCAGGCGCAGATGCTGTTGCCATGCCCCTTGCTGGCTGAAGATTTCCCCGGGGGCGATGACGATGCGCTCAGCCAGCAAACGCTCGAACACCCGTTGCATGTCTACCGGATGCAGCGCTTTGAGCCAGAAGCTGGCACCGCCGTGCGGGGCGATCGCTTGCCAGCGGCCATTGGCGTGTTGCTCCAGCAACGTCTGCATCTGGTGCATGCGCTGGAGCAATATCGTTCGCAGCGTTTTCAGGTGCGGGTCAATGCGCTTGGACAGGTAGAGCCTGGCGATGGCTTTCTGTCGAATCGTCGAGAGACGAAAGCCGCGCTCAAGAAAGGATCGTTGCAATTGCGGCCCTTGCTGGCGGCACAGAACATAGCCGTAAGGGGCTTCGGCACCGATGATCTTATCGAAGGTCGAGAACACCAACAGCCTGTCCGGATCGGCAAAGTCGCGATAGCGCGCGGCTGTGGGAGAGAAACAGAACTCGCCCCAAGTGTCATTTTCGAACAGCCAGATATCGCGCTCGGCCAGGCAGCGACAGATCTGCTGTTTATCCTGCGCCGGCATCAGCGCGCCCTGGGGGATATTCACCGTTGAGGAAAGCACGGCCAGGCGCACCGGTTCGCGCGTGAGCACTTCGTTGAGCGCGGGCAAGTCGAAGCGCCCGTCGTCGCCGAGCGGGATTTCGATCACACGAATCCTCGCTGCCTGCAACTGACGCAAAATCGCCCACGAGCAGGGCGATTCCACCAGTGCGACGCTGCCATTGAGGTCCAATGCAGTCAGCGACAATTCGAACACGCTGCGCAAGTCCGCGCCGATATACACCTGCTCGGCCTGCCAATGATTTTCAGCGGAACGGGTGTAGCGTTCGGCCACGGCAGCGCGTAATTCGGCCTCGCCAAATGGCTGATACAGCGGCGCGCGAGACTGCGGGTATTGGCGAGTCAGTTCGCGCTCGATCATCAACAACGGCTGCTGCAGAGACAGCAGCATCGCCGGGGCATCGCTGCTCAGCGCAAGCATGCCCGGCTGACGGGCGCTGGCGAAGACGTTATCCAGCAAATTGCCTGAGCGGGGCGTCACAGGCATCGCCGACACTGCTCGGGTGAAATAACCGAATCTGGCTTTGGCGTGGATTCGGCCCTCGTCTTCGAGCAGCGCATAGGCGTATTTGGTTGTCGACACTGAAACGCCGAGACGCTCGGCCAGTTGCCGCAGGGACGGGAGTTTCTGCTCGTTCGCGCCAGTGGCTGTCTCGATCAGGCCGACGAGATAGTGATAGACCGCCTGATAGGCGAAAGAAGCGTCCTTGCGTGTCGTCACGCGGTGATCCTTAAGGGGCGAGTCGGTCAGAATTCTACTGGCATGGGCAAATACCAGAAACGTCACTTCCGGCAACGATCTTCGAAGTCGGCTATACCCTAACCGGGTATGGCGCAGTGCCATATCCGTGCAAGTTACAAGCATGGAGCGTGAATATGCGAAATCAACTGCTGGTAGCCGTTTCGTTGCTGGCGTTAGGGGGGTGTCAGTCAATAAAGATTCTGATGACCGATACCGTGGAGCCTGCCAGTGGCGAAGGCGAGAAAACCCGGGTTATTCCGATTGTAGTAGAAACGTTCAAAGGAAACGGTTCGCAGTGGGAACAGCTATTCGGAACCGCTGATCAATACGCATGGGCAAATAAGTGCCATGTCTCATTGCCTGATCGCAACTTAGAGACGGCGCCGGTTCCTGCAGCAGTGTTAACAGCGGTGGGTGGTGTCGTGTGGGGGCTGGCCGTTGATGCGGTCAACTCCAAAATAGATGAAATACAAGAGCGATCCGTCAAGTCCTGGGCAGCGACATGGACGGGAACCAGAGGTGGCTTGAAAGTCCCGCAATGCTTTGCGGTGGTGCGCGTCAGTGCCGAAAAGGTGCCGAAAGCGCAGATGGCGATCCTGTTCGAAATCAAGGGCGTCAATACCGGTAACGCAAATGCGCCAGCGGTTCAGTGGGCGCCGTTATTGGTTGCGTCGCGAACGAGTCTGGCGCTGACCAAGCGCGAAGGAGAGGCCGGCACCATCGGACTGTCGCTGTCAGTAGCGGCGAAATCTTTCAAGGAGGGTGAGTTCACGGTCAAGGCGAGTGACCCGATCAGTGTCAGCGGCATTGTTGTGTCTACGCCAGGAGAGAATGCGCCGCTTCACGTCAAGTCAGTGACGGATGACCAGTATTCGGACCCTTTGCAGTTTTACGCGAAAGACGATGCGGCGAGTGTCTATCTGAAGTTTGCCATTGTCGAAAGCGGTTCGATGGCCGGCTTGAACACCAAAGCCAAGGCCGAGTTCAAGGCGTGGACCGACGCACTGGGACCGGTTGCAGCGGATGCCTGGAAGAAAAAACTGACTAAAGCGGATGATGAATGATTTTCAGGTTGTAGCGATGTTTTTCAAGAGGCTGGCGGTCACCGAGCAGGGGATCGTCAGTTATTTTTTGGCGGGTGCGATTTCATTGTGCTATTACCATAGGACCTCATCCGCAGTGCCCTTTGGTAAAGACGCCTACGCAAGTATCAGCGCCGCAGTAGGGAAGGATCCGAGAAACACTGGACCAGGGCCTCGCCGTAGTCTTGCGTCTCCCTCTGTCTTGATTGCTTTCCTGTGCGCTGGAGGCTAGACGTGAGATGCCTGTCCCGGATGATGTTGCAGATCAGCTGAATTTTGAGGCTGAAGATCTTGAGCGAATCTTCAATGACCCTGTCGCTTATGCCCAGGCTGTCGAGGTGTTGGCGCAGATGCGGCTGGGGCGAGACGATACCCCAAGCGCTGACGGTCTGAATGCCGGTGCCGATGGCGTCGATGTAGATCGGGCCAGCAACTGGATCGAAGTGCTCAAGCTCAAGGATTGTCTTTCCTCGTTCCTGTTGGGGCTACGCGGGCGAGGTGTCTGGCCTGCACCAGCCGTTGATCCTCCCGTAGACCCCGACGATTCTGCAACGTCATTCGATACTAAAAAGTTAGGTGATTTTCTAGTCCGGCTGGAATCCTTTCGATGCACGATCCGCGTTCAAGGGAATGTGAAAGGCTCCGGCATTCTGGTCGGACCAAGTTCGGTTCTGACCGCTTGGCATGTCATTGCCAAGGCGGGGCAAAAGCCCGAGCAGGAGTTGTTATCGAAAATCGATGTGGTGCTTGCAGACGGGCGCAAGATCGACGTTGCATTGTTGTCGGCCTCATCGCCTTGTGGTGAGGTGGAGTGGCCTCCAGTGGGTGGCCGCGCACCCAAAAATGACAGCGAAGTCGAACATGCGCACGATATTGCGCTGTTGCGTCTGAAAAAGCCGGCCGGCATTCATCTGACTTACGCGAACCTTGCCGCACCGCCCTATGCGTTCAAGGGGACTCCCGATGTAATGTTGGTTTCCTACCCAGAAGGCCAGTGGGATGGTATTGAGTTCGCCAGACTGCAACGGCTGCGTAATTTGACGGCGCGCTGGGGCTATAGCACGCGCACAAACAAGACAGGCTCTTCGGGCGGCGGTTGCTTCGACAACCAATTCGCTTTGACAGGTATACATCAAGGACGAGCGCAAGGCCTTGGCCGGCTGATCCCATTGATTCGTTTCCATGAGCACGTCAAAGAGGCCATCGCCAACGACGAACTGCCCCCAATGCTCTGGTCGCTTGACGGCACCCCGCAGAGCAATTTGATTGTCGGGCGCGACGACTTTTTCATTGGCTACCAGACCGCCATGCGCGGGTCGCCACGCGCCAGAGGGTTATGGATTCGCCGGGTCGATCTAGTCAATGATCTGTCCGGTTTGCCTTTCACCTTCCTGATGCTCGAAAGCCTCGTGGCACGCAGCCCGAGCACTCGTCTGATCCGCATCAGTTTCGATGCGATTGTCCATGACCTGCCGAATGAAATCGCCCGCCGCGCAACCGACGCCGGGCTGAGCGTCCAGCCGCCGACGCCCCAGGCTGGCGCAGGCATCGACCAGACCGAGCCTGAGGCGATGATCGCTGATCGTGCCCGGCGCGTGGCGCAATCACTCAATGAACGTGCGCATGAGCAGGGCATTCGCCTTTGGGTCTTCTTCGATCACCCGGCGGTCATGTTCGGCGATGAGCCCCGGTGGGCGTTGACCGCCTTCGTCGATCAGGCTATGCGCCTGGAAAACCTGAGGATTGCCCTCGCAGGTTTTGAAGCCGTGCAGATGCCCGGTGCGCAGTTCGAGTTTCCCGGCGACGCCCTCGGTGAGGGGCCGCCCGGGCTGATGACCGAGTATCTGTCACACGTTAATGCCAAAGATCTCTTGAGCCTTATCGATACCGCAACTCGCGACTTGAGACGCCCCATCAGCAGGGAGTTCGCCGAGGAATGGGTGGAGGAGGCACTGGAAGGGCTTGTCCCTGTCAACGGACAGTACGGCAGCACTTTGCGCACCACGATTGCCGAACGGTTGCAGAAACGCCTGCAAAAACTTTGCAAAAAAGGACCTCGGCCATGAATTCCACCAAGGAGAAGGATGCCTTACTGTTTGCTGCGCTGTCCGGGCCTTTCAAGCCAGGCCAGGCACTGACGACGCTAAAAGCTGCGAGCGGGCCTGGGGAGTTCGCGATGGCGGCGACCCGTTTGGCTGACTTTTGCGATACCCGACCCGCCGATGCAGAAGGCTTCTGGCTCATTCGCACACCAGCTCGCCACGCACTTCTCGAAGCCTTGAGCGAGCCGGCATTGGTCGCAGGCGTGGCGAAACGGCGTCGTATCGAGACTGATCAACAAACCCGGGACCTTCTCGCCGTACTGCTGGACGAGCCGCCGCTGTCACGCGCACAGATTGAGGAAACTCTGCAAACGGCGCGTGAACGGGAGGCATTCGAGCGCATCATTCTTGCGCTTGATCGAGCAGGGGCACGTGCGCCGAGCCACGATCTGCTGGCACAGGCACGCGCGGCGCTGGTCAGGTTGGACCGGGAAAAGAAAATGGCGCAGGTTGCCGAGCGCGGATTTTTCGGCCGAGAAATGGAGTATGCGCGAGTCGCCGCATGGCTGGACTTTCCTGCGTTGGCGCCGCCTGCGAGTTGTCTGTTTCTGAGTGGGGCACCGGGTATTGGCAAGTCGACGCTGTTGGCGGAGTCGGTTCGGCGCACTTACGCGCAGCAGCGGCCGTTGATCTTGCGGCTTGATTTTGACCGCGCCGGGCTCGATGTCCAGGATTTACTGGGCCTGACCATGGAGGCCACGCGACAGCTCGCAGACCAGATGGATAGCGGCATCAAGGAGTTGCAAGACGCTCGACTCAAGGCCGGCGAAGTGTTCGACAAGGAAAAGGCCAGCCATTCGACCCAACGTCATGCGCTGCCAACCACCCTTGTCCGCCGGTTGGGCGCGGCGGTCGCCTCATCACGGCGCCCGGTGCTGGTGGTTCTCGATACGCTGGAGGTGCTGCGCAGTCGCGGCGAAACCCATCCGGTCAGACTGTTCGATTGGCTCGACAGTCTGCTGGAGCACGGCGTGAAGCCAATGCACGTACTGGCGGCGGGGCGCGGTGACGCGCTCGACAGTGTGCAGCGCATAGCCGACAAACTGTCGAATAGCCGTCCCCGACACCTTGAGCATTTCGAACTGATGGGGCTGGATCACCCTGCGGCCAGTGAGTTTCTGTTCAAGCTCGGTGCACCGCAGCGCTACTGGCGTGAATTACTTGAACTGGCCCAAGGCAATCCGCTCAAGCTGCGCTTGGGGGCTGAAATCGCCAAGCGTACCGGCGACAAACGCTTGCCAAGGCGTAAACGCGGCGAAGAGATCAGCTCGGCGTTCCTCTACAGATTGCTCCTGTCGCGTATCGACGACCCGCTGCTCAAACGGCTGGCCCACCCGGGCCTGATCGTCAGGCGTATCAATGCCCAAGTGATTCGCGAAGTTCTGGCACCGGCATTGGGCCTTGGCAAGCTGACCATTGAGCACGCGGAAAAGCTCTGGGAACAATTGGCGACGCAGCACTGGCTGGTCGAGCCCGATCCCGGCGCACCGGGGTTTCTCAAACATCGCAGCGATATGCGCGCATTGTTGCTGCCTCTGCTTTACAGCTCCAGCGCGGTCAAATCGGCACGAGTGGATGCGGCGGCGCTGCGCTGGTTTGCCAAGCTCGATCAGCCTTGGGCTCAGGTTGAAACGGTGTATCACCAACTGCAACTGACTCGCGTGGGAAATACGCTGCCGAGCGTGCCCAGTCAAATTGCCGCGCAGTTTGATGAACAGACGCTGGAAGAGTTGCCCCGCCCGGTGGCTGACGGCTTGCGCGTCATTCGCGGCGAGCGCACCAGCGAGTTGCGTGGAGACTGGTCGACCGGTTCACCGGGTCGCGAGGCGGTGATCGTGCGTGAAAGCCTGACGATACTCAAACGTCAGGACTGGGTGGAGGGCGCATATCTGGCGCGCAGCATTGTCAGTGAGGGCGACCTGGATGTTCGCTCACCGGCGGCAGACGCGGTGCGCATGCTGCTTTGGCGATCGGGGCAGTGGGCTGAGGCGAAGCGCTGGCTGGCGGAGCGCGATCGCTTCACCGACTCAGACGCTGACGTTTATGAGTTGCCAGAAGAGCTGGCATTGGTTCGGCTGGAAATGCGTGCCGAATTCAGCCCGGATCGGCTGCGTCAGCGCTGGCGGGAATGGCAGCCTGGCATAGAACGCCTCGCCCAGGCGGCGGATTCGGCGAGTGACGACTGTGCTCATCTTGGGGCGCTGGCGTTGTTGATGGACAATCTGTCCACGCCTTGCGAGTTCACTTATCGGCAAAAACGCAATGGTAATTTCGCCGCAGCAGCTCGCAATGTCTGGCTTGACGGTTCGGGCGACAGAGCAGCCGGGGCGGTCGATTTCGGTTATCAGCGCATGGCTCGCTTCATCCCGCAGAACGCTACACAGAATGCATTCGAGACCGGCCGGGTACTCGCCACACTGACGCCGTATGCGTCTTTCGCCAAAAACCTGATGGTAATACCGCAGAATCGCGAGTTACTCGGTGCCGCCGAGCGTTTTGCCGATATGGTCGGCCGGGCTGGCGGGCTGATTGAACAGTGGCCACCAGAACCTGTACGGATGAACTCCAACGACCCTTTGGGTACGTTGACCGACATAGGTCTTTTTGCCGACTGGGCACAGGCCAGTGCATTTGTCGGCCGCGACGAAAACCTCTTGCTGATTGGCCGCGCCGCCGAGCGCTGGCGACGAACCATGGCCGGTAATTGGTCGATCGGGCGGCGGTTTGGCCGTTGGAAGCAGCGCCCGTTGCTGGATAACACCGTCGAGGCGCGCTTGCGTTTCCTGCTCGGTTCGAAAAATCCTTTGCAACAGGCCCAGGAGCAGCTGCGGGTGTGGGATGAAAGCATGCCCTCTGCTGCGCTGTGGTCGTTGTTACGCAAACGGATCAATGCACCATTGGTTGTGCAAAAAGGCCAGTCTGCGGATCCGGAATTACCTCGCGTTATTACCCGTCAACTGCTGTCGCGCGCAATCCCCGCACTATTCGCGCCTGCACTGACAGTTTTGATCCTGCACGGTGAACTGTGAAACAGGGGAGGTTGGCATGACGAACGAAGAGCGGATAAACAACTTGAAAGCGAAGCTGACGCCAGAGATGGAAGCGGCGGTTCAAGAAGCTTTCAATAGCGGCCGGCTACCGGAATCGCTATGGGGCGGATTCTCCGACGCGAGTCTTGAGTCCATAAAAGCCGGTGGTGGCCTTGAGCCGATACTGGGGCAGGGTACCCCGGGTAATTTCGAGGCGATAATCAAACTGGTCGGGCGCCCATCAATGTTGGTCAGTAATGACCGCGTGGAGCTGCAACCTTTGCCGAAATTGCCGCCGCAAACCTCCACCTTGATCCGTGGTGTCGAGCAGTGGATTCCCTCGGTGGGTCGCATCGAGTTTCGCAATCATCATATGGCTTGGGGCGGTACAGGCTGGGTGGTAGAGCATTCCGGGGCGGGCGCGCTGGTCGTGACTAATCGTCATGTTGCCAAACTGGTCGCCCTCCGTAACGCGGATGGCACCGGGGTGTTCCTGCGCAACACATCCGGCATACGCATGGGCGCCGCCATCGATTTTCGCGAAGAAGTCCACAGCCAGGTCGGCGACAACAGCCGTACTGTAGCGCTGACCAAGGTTCAGTATCTGGCCGACGATGCCTCCGCCGACGTCGCCTTGCTGTTGATCGAGGCGGCAGACTTTGCCTTGCCTACCCCCATGCAACTGATTGAAGACACTGAGTCTGTTCAAATAAACGATCTGGTCGCATTGATCGGCTATCCGGCCTACGACTCACGCAATAACGCCGATGCACAAGCGAACTACTTCGGCCAACTCTATGAGGTCAAGCGCTTCGCTCCGGGTTTGATCATGCAGCCGCCAGGCGCCAATCAGGTACTGTCCTATGACTGCACAAGCCTGGGCGGCAACTCCGGTTCGCCGGTGATCCGCCTGAGCGACGGCAAGGTTGTCGGCTTGCATTTCAGCGGGGCTTACCTGCAGGAGAACAGTGCGGTTCCAGCGGCGCGGATACGGGAACTGGTACGGGGTCTGCGTCCGGTTTCCGTGCAGTTGCAGGCGCAGGCGCACACGACTGCACTGGTTGAAGCCGCCGATGGCAGCCACAACGCCGCCTGGTTCAGTCAACGAAAAGGCTTCGATACAGCCTTTCTGAAAACTGCTGAGACAACGCAGACGGTCAAAACCCCTTGGCCCGTATTGAGCGCAGATCTGGAGCTTTCTCTTGCCGTGCCAAGTGACACCCCCGAGCAACCCAATGAGCTGCGCTACACCCATTTCGGCGTCAAGTATTCAGCCACCCACAAACTGCCATTGATCACTGCCGTGAACATCGATGGCGCGGCAGCCGTGCGGATCAAGCGGGGTACCGACAAGTGGTTTGCCGACGAGCGAATTCCCCGGGACATTCAACTCGGGGCGCAAAACTTCCAGGACGAAGAGATCGACCGCGGCCACATGGTTCGACGTGAAGACCCGAACTGGGGCAGCCAGCAGGAAGCCGAACAGGCCAACTTCGACACCTTTCACTACGTCAATGCCGCCGCGCAACACTCGCGGTTGAACCAGGGCAAGGCACTCTGGCAGGGTCTGGAAAACTACATTCTTGACAGCGCACGCACCCATGGTTTCAAGGCCTGCGTGTTTACCGGTCCGATCCTGCGCAAGCAAGGCTCAGAAGAGATTGAAGTATGTATTGACGGCGCCATTGCGCCGCTGGAGTTCTGGAAACTGGTCGCGACCCTCGATGCTGAGGGCAAAGCGTTGCACACCACGGCCTACGTTCTGAGTCAGGGCCAGTTGTTACGCGATCTTCTGGAGAAACGCTCCCGGCACGAGGCGGTGGAAGGAATCGAACTGGGTCCTTACCGCACATTCCAGGTGGCGATTGTCGATTTGGCAGAGGCGACGGGTTATGACTTCAGTGCCTATGTCGCCAGTGACCCGTTGACCGGTATTCAGGCCGGACAGGAAGCCGTTGCCCACGGCGAGCCAGTGTTCATGCAACTCGCCGAGCTGAGCGAAATCATTCTTTGAAGGGTAAGGGAGCGAGATGCCTGAGTTAAATCAAGCTGTCGACAGCGAAGCCATTGACCCGCAAAGTCAGCCGCCGCAGCCATTTGCAACCGAGTGCGATCTGGTGATGAAAGGAGGCATCACCAGCGGCATCGTCTACCCATTGGCGATCAAGGAACTGTCCAGCGCGTTCCGGCTGCGCTCCATTGGCGGTACCAGCGCAGGCGCCATTGCTGCCGCTGCTGCGGCGGCGGCAGAACTGGGGCGACAGCGCTTCGATGCCGGGCTGGTAGCCGCCGACCCCGAGGGTTTCGTCAAACTGGCCAAACTGCCTGGGTACCTGGGTTCGCCGTCTGCGGACGGGCGGGGCACAAAACTCTCAGCGCTGTTCAAACCGTTGCCGGCGCTGCGATCAATCTTCGATGTATTGATGGCCTGTGTGTCTGATCAGCAGCCCGGCGCACGTATCCTGGCGGTGCTGGCGACTTTGCTGCGTCGTCATTGGTTGGCCGCAGGACTGGCGCTGATCGTGGGAACGCTGCCCCTGTGGTTCAGCGCATCGAGTTGGGCTGTGGCGCTCTGGCTTTTGGGCTTCAGCGCTTTGCTGGTGGCGGGCACCCTGATCTGGCGATCCGCCCGACTGCTTTTTCAGGAACTGCCGGACAATGGCTTCGGCCTCTGCTCGGGCATGCCCGAAAACGACGATCCGCAGCAAGATGAAGCGCTGACCCAGTGGCTGAGCGGCTACATCGATGATCTGGCCGGCCAGGCACAGGCGTTTCCCGGGCAACAGAAACCACTGACCTTCTCTGATCTCCAGGCACATGGCATCGACCTGCAGATGATGACCACTTGTCTGACGTTGGGCAGGCCTTTTCGACTGCCATTCGATGATGACGAGAACGTGCGCGAGAACAAACAGTTCATGTTCAGGCGCTCCGAGTTCGCCAAGTTATTCCCGGCACACGTCGTCACCTGGATGGTCGCCAACGCTCGGCCGCCAGCCGAAGATCAACGGCGCACGGACGCTGCCCCGGCAGATGTCGACGATCTGTTCAATTTGCCAGAGCCGGGTGATCTCCCAGTCATTCTGGCCGCGCGCATGAGCCTCAGTTTTCCGTTGTTGCTCAGCGCGGTTCCGTTGTACTGCATCGATTACCGCAAGAAGCTTCAGACGCAGCAGTACGTTGCCCCTGAGCGTTGCTGGTTTACCGACGGTGGAGTGGGCTCGAACTTCCCCATTCATTTCTTCGACAAGCCACTGCCGACTCGACCGACCTTCGGTCTTGACCTCGGCGTGGCCGACTCGGCAAGCGATCAGCGGGTCGTGTTCGCGCAGGATAACGGCGGTGCACGGCTGACCTACTGGCGGCGTTTTACCGAAGGAGGCGGGGCGGGATCGATCATCGGATTTTTGTCCGCTGCGCTCAGTGTGGCCAAGGACTGGAATCATGAAACCCTTTCACACCTGCCGGGTTTTCGTGACCGTATCGGCCTTGTTCGGCTGACCGCCGACGAAGGCGGGCTGAACCTCGCCATGCCGCAGAGCCGCATCTTGCAACTGAGTGAATATGGCGCGACCGCCGGGCGCGAGTTTGTGGCCCGCTTCGGCGCGCCTGGTAAAACCCTTGAAATGAACTGGGAAAACCATCAACTGATCCGTTTGCGGCTGCTGCTCGCATCGCTTGGCGAACAATTGCAGCATCTGGACAAAGGGCTGCAAGTGACAGCCGGCACGACGGGCGATTACAGCAGGTTCTTCAGCCAGCCTGTCGGCCCGCAATCCTATCGCTTCACGGGTCTTGGCCAATGGTCAGCGGACCCCGCGACAGGCTTGTATGGCAGTCAGGCAGGATTGGCCAAGTGGACGCTCGAGCAACTGCTGTCGGTGCCGCGCATGGCTGCGGCAAGCCAACAGACAACGCCCGGTACCCGCCTGGACAAGCGTGTACCCAAACCCTTGCCGGAGTTGAAGTTGCGCCCACGAATATGACCTGATCCGACCTGCAACCGATTGCCGCAAGCGCCGGTTTCTTCTTCGCAACGCACGTAGAGGATTGCACCGATGGGCCAGCTTGAACTGCTTGAAAAATGGCGCCGCATGGCTGTAAGGCTGCAGATTGAACACGAGGTCAGTGCGCGGGATTTCGAGCGAGTCAGCTGGAAACTGGGTATTCCCTGTGTTGCGCTTTCGGCAGTGGTGAGCGCCAGTGTGTTCAGTTCGATCAATGACCAATCGCTGGTCTGGCTGCGTTATCTGGCGGGATTTGTCTCGATCCTGACCTTGGTGCTGAGCTCGGTGCAAACCTTCCTGAATTTCGAGACGCGAGCCTCGGCGCATCAGGATACGGCGGAGAAACTGGGAGCGCTGGCGAGGGAAATTCAGGAGCAACTGGCCTCTGGCAGCCCAGAAGGCTCGCTGGCTGCCGTGGTGACCGATATGCGTAAACGCCTGGATACCATTTTGGCGGACGCACCCACTCTGCCCAAGTCGACGATTCGTCGACTGGGCGAGGGGATCACTGACCCCGACAAGCAAATGCCGGCCACGGTCTAAACGTTATCGAAGTTGCGGCGCAGGTCACGTTGCACGCTGGCTGACATGCTTGGGCCCCGCCAATGCCCAGGCAATCAAGCCGAACAACGGCACAAACACGATCAACACAATCCACACGCCTTTATTGCTCGATTTCCCCTCGCTCTTGCGCACCCGATTGATGGCCCAGAGTTCGATTAGCAGAAGAACTGCCGCCAGTACGATCCACACGGTTTCGATTTGCATTGGCTACCTCCTGATGGTCTGTTCGTTAGGTGGCGCGTGGTACGGCGGGTTCATTTATTTTTCTTCAATGCGTTGAGTTGACGGGCCAGATCCAAAGCGACGCGGCCGCTGTTGAAGTTCGGCAGCAGGTGGGTGAAGGGGATTTCGAGGATGCGCTTTTCGCGCACCGCGCGCAGTTGTGACAGCACCGGGTCGTGGGTCAACAGGTAGCGTTTGCGGCGGGCGGGAGACCATTCGGCATCGGCGAGCAGGATCACGTCCGGGTCGCTGTCCAGCAGGGTTTCGCGGTTGACGGTGACTCGGTACAGGTCGATGTCGGCGAACACATTGCGTGCGCCGGCGGCGGCCAGCAGCGGCGTGACGAAGCCGCGCTGGCCTTCGCTGTCGAGGCCTTTGACTTCGCTGTCGAGATAGAACACTGACAGCGGTTTGCCTGTGCCGGTCAAGGTACGGGCGCTGGCGAGGTCGGCTGCCATGGACTCGATCAACGCCTGGGCTTTTTGCTGTCGGTGCAGCAGCTTGCCCAGCGTCAGCAAGTCATTGCGCACATGCGCGAAGTAATCCAGCGAATGCCCGTTGCAGGCCGATTCCAGCAGATACGAACCGACGCCATTGCGCGCCAGTCCCGAGCGTGAGGTCACCCCGTCGCCGAATGCCGTGGCAAATCCACCAATCACCAGATCCGGTCTCTGTGCGTAAAGCACTTCGCTGGCCGGGTATTGCCGCGCGATCACCGGTACGCCGAAGTACTCGGATGGCAGTTGCCCGGCATCGGTGTCATCCAGATAGGCTACGCCGACCAGTGCTGGCCCGGCACCCAGTGCCAGCACGAGATCTGCCGCATGCTGATTGAGCGCGACGATGCGTGAGGGCGCAGCGGCGCGCCAGTCCTCGCCGCAATTACGGTAAGTGTCGGCGAGCGCCGGTGTCGTGCAGAGCAGGGCACCCAACAACAGCCACAACCGGCTCATGTCCGCGCCTTGATCAACAGATCCGCGACCACCTCACCGCCCACCAAATGCCCCTCGACCAGCCGCTGTACATCTTCCTTGCTGTGCACGCCATACCAGCAGCGTTCCGGATACACCGTCACGATGGGTCCTTGGTTGCACGGAAACTGACAGTGCGTGCGTGTCAGCAAGACCCCGCCCGGCGTTTCGATGCGGTCATGCGCGAGCAAATGCCGGCGCAGGGTTTTCCATAACTGCAAGGCGCCACGCTGGGTGCAGCGCGGGCCGGTGCAGAGGAACACATGGCGCGCGTGCTCGGGCACGTGCGACCAGTCCGGGTGCGTGTCGACGCCGTCGACGGTTTTGATCTCACTCATCAGAAGCGGTACGTGTAGCGCACTTCGGAGGTGAACGGCCGGCCGAGGTTATTGACGTTGCTCGAACGGCTGGTGACGTAATCGCGATCAAAGAGGTTTTCCACCTGCAGGCTCACGCGGTGCTGGTGGGCGTGGTCGAGGTAGCGATAGGCGTCGGCGTCGACCACTGAATAGTTGCCGTACTCGACCTGCTTCGAGCTTTTGATGTCGCGAATGTAGCGGATCGCCGCGCCGGCACCCCACAGGCGGTTTTCCGATTCATAGCCGACCCGCGAGCGGGCGAAGAAACTCGGAATATCGTTGATGGTCACACCCGTGCGCGACTCGGTGAGGTTGCGGGTCATGTCTGCTTGCAGGCTCCACTGCTCGTTGAGCGCGAGCTTGGCGTTGGCCTCGAAACCGCGCATCTGGATCGTGCCTTCGCCGTTGACCCACTGAATGTCATCGAGGGTGATCAGGTCGTCGATCTTGCGTTTGAACAGGGTCACGCTGGCGCTGAATTCACGATCCAGCAGGAAGCCTTTGTAGTCGACACCCAGTTCGGCGTTGCGGCTTTTTTCCGGTTTCAGGTTGCGATTGCCGATCTCGTCGCCCGGCTCGTTGACGAACAGTTGCTCGGCGTTCGGCAATTTGTAGGCGCTGCCGTATTGACCGCGCACCGACCAGTTGTCGTTGAGGTCATACAGCGAAGTGAGCATGCCGACCGTGGCGCTGTCACCGCCGCCCATGGCTTCGTGGCGTACACCGATGCTCGGGTGCCAGTCGGGCAGGGCGTCGATCTGCGGGCGCAATTGCGTGTAGAGCGCGTGGGCTTCGGCCTTGTCGTTGTCGATGATCAGCACATCGTCCTGGCCCTTGAACCACTGGTTGTCGCTGCCGAACACCAGTACATGGCCGCCGGGCAGTTCAGCCTTGCCTTCGGCCTGCACGCCCCAATCGGTGAAGCCCCAATAGTCGTTGTGGTTGATCACTCTGGTACCGCCGCCCTCGACGTTGTTAACGCGGGTGTAGCGCGTGTCCCAGTCGTTGATATGGCCTTTGACGAAGTAGCTCAGACGCTCATTGATGGTCTGCTCGAAAGTCGCCGTGGCGATCTGCTGTACGCGATCGTTGGTGGTTGTGTGGTTGTCCACCGGGCGGGCGAAGTCGAGGTTGGCGTCGGCGTATTGGTAGAACAGCTCCAGCCTCGCGTCATCGCCGAACGACTGAATCGCCTTGCCGCCAAACGTGGTGACTTCGTAGGCGCGGTTTTTCTCACTGACGTTTTTCATGTCGCGGTTGCGATACGGCTGATAACCGTCGGAGACGTTGTGGCTGACATACGCCAACAACCCGAGATCGCCGAAACCGTTAGTGAAGATATTTTCGACCCGCGCATCTTCGGTGGTGCCGCCGAAGCTGTCGACGCCCAGGTTGACCTCGCCGGAGGCTTTGCGCAATTGCGGGCTGCGGGTGACGATGTTGATCACGCCGGAAACGGCCTGAGTGCCGAACAACAGACTCTGGCCACCCTTGAGCACTTCGATGCGTTCGATGGCGTTAGCCGGCAGGGTGTCCAGATAGAGGCCACCGTACAGGCGATTGTTCAGGCGCACGCCATCGAGCAGGATCAGCGTGTCGTCGTTGCGCCCGCCCAGCAGCGAATAAGTGCCGTAGTCGAACGGGCCGTTTTTCGGCGCCACATACAAGCCGGGAATGAACATCTGCATCACGCGGCTGACATCGGCACTGGGCCCGGCGCGTTCAATCTGTTCGCGGGTGACGATTTCGACCTTGCTGCCGAACTTGGCCATGTCGGCGACCGTGGTGGACTCCACCGACGGTGCGGAAACGATTTGCTGATTGAGTTCCAGTGGCGCGTCATCGGCCAGCAGCAGAGGGCTGAACAGGCAGCCAAACAAGAGGGTTGGAGCAGAAGTGTTGAAAGGTCGAATCATTGTCTTCTCGAAAAGGATCTTCGCAGAAGAGCATGCAGGAGAAGGCATCGCGCACAGCCAATACCGGCCCATGCCCGCCCACCGCAGGATTTTGCCAAACGAAATTCCAGGCCGGTCTCCGGGCTCGCGCGTATCGAGGCTTTCACCTTCCCATGGCCGTGCGGCCACAGTGGTGTATCGAAAGCATCACGCGCATACCGTTGCGGGGGCAGCACCGGACTTGTTCGAAAAGAACGTACCGGTTTCCCGTTTCACCCCATGCACGGCGGCATGGGACACCTGAAACTGGGCGGCATCTGAACATTCGACAGACCGTTCGTCAACTTGCCGGTGCCGACTCTCGAACCGCGAATTACCAACTTTCGAAATAACAACTAAGGTCTATGACGGTAACCACAACGCAATATTCTGTGGTGTCGACAGGCGCGAGTTGCTCGAGAAGCAATCGAACAAGGAGGTTTTCATGCATGCTGCCCGCGACCATGTTCACGGCGGGTTTGCCCCGCACTTCATTCGCAATGCCTTGCTGGTCGCCATGGCCAATGCGCTGGCGCTGACCGACGCGCAAGCAGCATGCGGGCCCTTGGCGGCGGGAGCCTACAACGTCTCGCAAACCTGCTTGCCTGCCTCCGGTGTCGATGCGTCGATCAGCACTCAGACGGGCACCACCATTACCACCACCGCCGGTTCCTCGCTGAACAGTCGTGGCAACAATGCCAACACCACGCTGACACTCAGCGGCACCACGGTGGACAGCACGCCACCCACGGCAGCCAACGCAGTGTTTGCCAATGTCATCGGCGCCACCGGCAACGCCAGCCTGAGCGTCAATGGCGCCACCAACACGGTCAATGTCGGTGGCAGTGGCCTCGATGCACTGGCAATAACCAATGCTGGCGCCGGGTCGTCGACGTTCTCGGTGAGTTCCGGTACCACGCTGAACATCCTCAACACCGTGGTCGGCAATGAGCACGACGGCATCGACATCAATGCCAGCGGCGGCGGGGCGATCAACCTCAATCATCAGGGCAACGGCCAGATCACTTTGCTTGGCGGCAACGGTATCTGGACCAAAGCCACGGGCAGCGGCGAGACCAACGTTAGTGTCGGGAGTGGCGTGAGCATTCTGGTCAATAACGATGATGCACTGTCGGCCGGGCTTCCGATCATCGACGACACTTTGCCCACCGCTGGTATTGGTAACCATGCTGGTGTCCACACCCGGGCGGTGAATGGCAACACCACACTGATCAGCGCGGCGAACGTGCAGAGCATCGGCATGAACGCTTTTGGCTTGTTCACCGAAGGTGGCAATGGCATTACCCGCCTCACCAACAGCGGAACGCTGAGCACCAGCGGCCTCAACGGTTTTGGCATTCGTTCGTTTGCCACGGTCGGCAGCATCGCCATCGTCAACAACGGCGCGATCACCACCACCGGCGGCGCCGCGCACGGCATTTATGCCAACGACAACGTCGGCGGCAGCGGTTCGATCAGCATCGAGAACAATGCCACCATCAACGTCGGCAGCACTGCCAACACCGCCGGTTCGCGGGCGATCTATGTGATCAAGCGCGGCACCGGTGATGTCTCGATCACCGGTAGCGGCAATATCAACGTCCTCGGCGACATCAACACCACCCGGGCCTACGCGATCATTGTCAGCGCCGAAAACAACAATGTGCTGATCGATTACTCGGGCGACCTGTTCGCCAGCGGTTTCGGCGCGGGCGGCATTCGGGTCGACTCGACCGGGGGGAATGTTCAGGTCAACTATCGCGGCGACCGTATCGAAACCCTGCACAGCAACGCCAACGGCATCTATGCCTCGACGCAGTCGCCGACGGGCACGGTCAACGTCAATTCCGGCGGCACGATCATCACCCACTCGAACGCCGGTTCGGGCGACGGCACGGGCATTGGTTCCTTTGGTATCCAGGCGCTGACGCTGGGCGGCGACGTGGGTGTCGTGTTCAATGGCGCGCTGATCGACGTCAACGGCCAGGGCGCGGCGATTCTGGCCGGCAATGCCTTCAACTCGGGCAGCGGGCTGGGCACGTTGAGTGTCAGTAACAGCGGGGAGTTGATTGCGCGGGGCGATCAACAGCGCGGCATCCGTACGCTGTCGGTTACTGGCGCGCAGAGCGTGGTCAACAGCGGCTCGATCCAGACACTCGGCGCCAACAACAGTCAGGGCATTCTCGCCGAGGCCTCGGGTGCGGCCAGTGTTTCGGTGAGCAATAGCGGCGCGATCACCACCCAAGGCACAGGGGCGTCGGCGATTGACGCATTGACCGAAGGAGGCAGCGCCAACGTCATCAACACGGCCACCATTCAGGGCGGGCGGGGCGACAGCCGCGGTGTCGGCCTCGGTGGTGCGAGCCAGACACTGAACAACTCTGGCGTGATCAGCGCGCTCAGCGATGTCGCCGTACGCGCCGATGCGACCACGCCGGGCACGACATTTGCGCTCAACAACAGCGGGCAAATGACTGGCGCCGTGAATGCCGTCAGCGCGGCCAGTTCAGTGGCCAACAGCGGCACCTGGACGCTGCGCAATTTTACTGACAGCAGTGGCAGTCGCGATAGCTGGGGCGTTGCCGTCAGTGATCTCGGCGCATCGGGCGCCAACAGCATCGACAACAGCGGTGTGATTCGTCTGGCGGCGCAACCGGCGACGGGCATCGTCAACTTCAACGCCAGCGGCGCCTATCTGCCTTTGGGGCAAACGGCCAATAGCCCAACGCTGGGCGGTGCCGTGCAGGGGCAGTTGCTCGGTGTAAACCGATTCACCCATAGCGGCACGCTCGACCTTGCCGCCGGCAGCAACACGGTCGGCAATGTGTTGCTGATCAGCGGGGCCAACACCGCCGGCACCGATGGCGGCGGGGTGTTCGTGTCCAATGGCGGCAGGCTGCTGCTTAACACCACGTTGAATGGCGGCGGCGCGAACAGTCTCTCCGACATGCTGGTGGTGGATTCGACGACCACCGCCAGTGGCCGCACCACCGGCGTGATCGTGAGCAACGTCGGCGGGCAGGGCGAGCTGACTCAGGGCAACGGCATTGCGGTGGTCGAACTGCTCAATAAATCCGAAGCCGCGAGTGACGCCAATGCGTTTCAACTGGCCCGGCGTGTCGTCGCCGGCCCCTACGAATATCGCCTGCAACAAGGTGCCGAGGATGGCAGCGGCAAGGACACTTGGTATCTGCGTTCGGACGCCGTGCCTCCGGACGGTCCTCCCGGTCCTGATCCTGATCCCGATCCATCCCCGGTGCCGAATTACCGCCCGGAAGTATCGCTGTACGGCGCCGTTCCGGCGCTGGCCCTGGTTTACGGCCGGACGATGGTCGACACTCTTCACGAGCGGGTCGGCGAGGAGCGACTGAATCGCGGTGATCCGTTGCCCAAGGAAGACGAATCCACCTTGGCGCCGTCGATGGGTTGGGGCCGGGTGATCTACCGCAGCGGCAAACAGGATGGTGATCGCAAAAACGCTTTGGGCAACACCCCCGAATACAACTACGACCTGACGGCCTTTCAGGTCGGCACCGACCTCTACCGCAAGGACCGGCCTGACGGCAGTCACGAACAGGCCGGGCTGTCGTTGTCCGCCGGCACCATCGATGCCGGCGTCAGCCACTACACCCGGCGCGCCGCCGGCGAAGACACCGTGCGCGCTTACGGCCTCGGCGCGTATTGGACGCACTTCGGCCCCTCCGGCTGGTATCTGGACGGCGTATTGCAGCTCAACCGCTTCGACATCGAAGCCAAACCCAACGACCTGGCCAAACTGAAAACCCGTGGCTGGGGCTACACCGCGTCGCTGGAAAACGGCTACCCGTTTGAAGTCGACAAGGACTGGTACATCGAGCCGCAATTGCAGGCGATCTACAGCTACGTCGATCTGGACAGCAGCGATGACGTCGGCGCGAAGATTCGCTTCAAGGACGTGGATTCTTTGATCGGCCGCGCCGGTGTGCGTATCGCCAAGGACTGGGACACCGAGGGCGTCGATAAAACTGCACGGCGCACCAATGCGTGGATCCGGCCGAGTGTCTGGCATGAGTTCAAGGGGCAGCCGAAGACCGAGTTTTCTTCCGAGTCGGGATACATCCCGTTCGAGTCAGACCTGCAGGGCACGTGGGGCGAGGTCAATGTGGGGGTGGACTACCAGGCCAATCAGCGCACCACGTTTACCGCTTCGGCGGGTTATCGGCAGGGGTTCGATGGAGACAGTCATGGGTATGACGCGATGTTGGGGTTCAAGATCAATTTCTAGTCCCGTGCATACACCAAAGAAGCCTGTGGGAGCTGGCTTGCCAGCGATAGCGGTGGTTTAGCCACCATCATTGTTGGCTGATCTGACTCCATCGCTGGCAAGCCAGCTCCCACAAGGTTTCGTGGTATGCACAAAACCCGTGTACATCCTTTTCGCCAGACTCTTGAATGGCTTGCTGACGTTCAGCCCTATATCCTGCACGCCTGTTTGATGGATTGATTTAGGGAAGAATTGCATGCCGTTCAGGGTGATGGTGGTCGGTGGTTACGGAAACTTCGGCAGCATCGTGTGCCGGCATCTGGCGCTGATGCCGGACATCGGCCTGGTGCTTTCGGGCCGTGATCCGCGCAAGTTGCAGCGCAAAGTCGATGAACTGAATGGTCAATCGGACAATGTCTGCGAAGGCTGGTGCGGCGATGCCATGGGCAGCGAGTTCAAAGCCGCATTGCGCACGCTGAACATTCAGTTGGTCGTGCACACCGGCGGGCCGTTTCAGGGGCAATCCTATGCCGTCGCCGAGAGCTGCATCGACGCTGGCGTGAACTACTGCGATCTGGCGGACTGCCGCACTTTCGTCAACGGCATCGACGTTCTCGACACACGGGCGAAGCAGGCCGGTGTGGCGATCCTCAGCGGTTGTAGCTCGGTGCCGACGCTGTCCTCCGCCATCATCGATGAACAGCGCCAGCGTTTTTCACGCATCGACTCGATCGAACACGGCATTTCTTCGTCAGCGAAAATGCCCGGGCTGTCGACAATCGAAGGCGTACTGGCTTACGCCGGCAAACCGATCAAGCAACTGAAAAACGGTAAGGTACACGAAGTGTCCGGCTGGCTGGACCTGACCTTGCGCAAAATGCCGCAGATGGGCACGCGGCTGCTGGCCAACGTCGATGTGCCGGACATGGATATTTTCGCCGGTCGTTATGGTGCGCAGACCCTGAAGTTCAAAGCAGGCGCCGGGCTAAAACTCGGCGGCATCGCCAACGGTCTGCTGGCTCAGGCGTTGAAGATCGGATTGGTGCGCGACCATGCTCTTTGGGCTGCCCGATTGCATCGCCTAGGCAAGCGATTCGAGCGTTTCGGCGATGGCAAAAGCGCGATGTACATCGACGTGCTGGGCCTTGGTGCTGACGGCAAACCGCTGTCGATGACCGCGCAACTCACTGCAATGAATGACAAGGGCCCGGAAATCCCCAGCTGCGCCGCCGTAGCCCTGGCGACGAAAATGGCCCAAGGCTACGTGCCGCAACCCGGAGCCCGACCGTGCGTGGGCGAAATCAGCGTCGCCGAGTACATGGCCGCGATCAACGATCCGGTCAACCTGAGCCTGGCCGTGAACTTCTCGGACGGGCAGCGCTGACATGCTCTATCTGTGCCTGAAGTACCTGCACATCATCGCGGCGATTTTCCTGTTCGGCTTCGGCATGGGCTCCTACCTCTACCTGATCGCCGCCAGCCGCACACGCAACCCGCAAGTGATTGCCCACGTCGCGCGCATGGTCGTGGGCTTTGACACGTGGATCACCACGCCGGCCGGGTTCGTGCAGATCATCACGGGTTATCTGTTGATGCGACTTTCCGGGCTGAGCATGAGCACTGAGTGGGTGCTGACGTCGTTGATCATCTTCTTCTGCGTCGGCTCGCTGTGGCTGCCGGTGTTGCTGTTGCAGAAGCGGCTGTGTGTGATGGCGACGAGTGCGAGCGAGGTGGGGGCGGGGCTTGATGAACAATATCAATTGGTTTACCGCAAATGGTTCTGGATGGGCGTGCTCGGGTTTGCCGGGATGTTTGTCATCGTGCTGATGATGGTGACGAAGATGACACCAGTGCAGTTGTTCAGCTTTCTGCTGTAGGCGCCGTTGCTTTGAGAAAGCGCTGTTCATGGTCAGGCGTGGGCAGCAGGCAGGTGTCGTATTTGCCGAACAGGCGATAGCGGTTCAGCGCAATGCGGTCGTAAGCCCAGTCGCGCAGGCCTCGGGGGAAGATGCGCAATAGCCGCAATGGCTGCCAGCGGGCGGGCAGTTGGCTGATGACTTCGAGGAACGCGTCTGAACGTTCCCAGTAGTGGCGGTCGCGGATGACCGCCATGGTGTCGAATTGATCAATTGGCAGACCGGCCCACGCCAGAAGCGCCTGGCCTTCGGGAGATTGCACGGCGGCCAGACGTACGCGGCGTTGATGATCATGACGAATCAAAAAACGCGCCCAGCCGTTGCAGAGTTTGCACACGCCATCGAACAGGACCACGGATTCGTCCGGGTTGAGGAGCGGGGCGGGGGTTGGGCGGGGTTTTGAACTCGGCATGGGTGTGCGTTCAAGGGGATTGGGTGTCGCAAGCATAGCTTCAGGGGACCCCGTTCGTGAATGCTTCAATGACGGAAAAACTAATACTCGCTTAATACTCATGCGCTTATATCCGCGAACTCAGCGCCTTGTTCTACGAAATCGAGAGACCGTGTCCAATCGATTGTTCGCGCCAATTCCGACGGCTACACTCCAACCCCATGAAACGCTACCTGCGGCTTTGCCTCATCTTCGTGATCAGCCTGGCGCTTCCCCTCAGCGGGATGGCGGGGGTGCAGGCGCCGACAGAACCGTGCCCGATGAAGACGATGGGCATGGCGATGATGGACGACATGGGCATGGAATGTTGCAATGACATGAAAAGCCCGACCGAGCATGGCAAACCCTGCAAGCCGGGTCAGGAGTGCAAGACGGGCGGGATGCTGCAAGTCTCGATCGTCAAGCCGCCCGTGACCCTGTTCAGCCCCGTCGTGCTGGCCTTTGCCAGCGATTTCGTTCCTGTGTCGACCCCGTCCGGGGTCTGGCGACCGCCCCGCGTCTGATTCCTGTCCGTTATTGAACCTCATCCTGTTTTAACGGGATGGCATGGCTGTGCGCAGGTCGCTTGACGCGCGCAGCGGATCATCACAGGAATCGCAAACATGAACTCCAAGTGCTGTTGCACAGGTTGGTCCCTCGTGGCCGGCCTGCTGGCAAGCGTGCTGGCCTTGCCGAGCCTCACTGCCGCTTTGACGCTAGATGAAGCCTTGCGACTGGCGGAAAACACCGCACCATCGCTGGCGGCGCAGGATGCGAAGATTCAGGCTGCCAGCAGTGCGGCCGTTCCAGCGGGGGAATTACCCGACCCGAAGCTGCTTGCCGGCCTGCAGAACTATCCCATAGGCGGCCCGGACCGCTGGAGTGTCAACGACGACTTCATGACCATGCAAATGGTCGGGGTCAGGCAAGACATGCTCAATGCTGACAAACGCAAGGCGCGCATCGACGTAGCCAACGCTGGTGTCGATCGTGCTGCGGCCGAGCGTCAGGTCGAACGCCTGAACGTTCGCCAGGCCACGGCGCTGGCCTGGATCAGCAGCTATTCGGTGGAACGCAAGGACGCGCTGTTTCAGGACTTCTATAAAGAGAATCGCTTATTGGGCGACACCGTCCGCGCGCAACCGGCCGATGTCGTGACACCGAAACAGGTAGCGGCGCTATTGACCGAGCAGCAGGACGACCTGATTTGCCAGCGGGCTCAGGCGCGCGCGGCGCTGAAACGCTGGATTGGTCCTGCCGCCAACGCAACTCCGGAGGGCGGCCTGCCGCGGTGGCCGGTCGATACCTCTGGGCTGCCGCATAAGCTGCAACACCATCCCGAGCTTAGTCGACTCCAGAGGAGCGTCTCAGATTATGCTTTCGTTAATCGAATCGATGGTTATCGGATCGATGAAACTCACGTAATCTCGCTCGTCCTCTCCAAGTGATAGTTGCATATTTATCTTGCTGGCGAGGTCAGAAACGATAAAAAGCCTGACGTTTTTCTCCTTAAGATACTCACGTACCTTATCGCACAGACGGTTAATTCCGAGAACCTCCCAATTCGGATCATTTGGCGAGACAGACATTGAAACCTCTCCGCGGATATCGGATGGCTGCCGCGCCTCGATCTTCTGCGCAAATCCGTAAAGCTCCATCATACTAGGACTGAGGGAGTCCATGCGCTTTTCCAAAAGCTGCCGAAAATCATCATTCAGCAAAATTTCCATACTTTTCGAAATGTCGATGAGCCAAATTTCTTTGCGTAATGATTTTGCTATTAATGTAGATCTAAGTAGTTTTCTGAATTCGATATCGCCACTCGAATCAGGTCGCACGTTAGCTATAAGTGTAGTCTTGTCTTGACTCGATCGAGACCATGGAGTTGCGTCGTCGTAGTTTACGATGAGTACTTCGCCAGTCAATTGGCAGACTCCGGATTCGTACTTGTCTTTAACACTATCTAAGTGAGGTGTATCCAGGCTGACTCGTTGCTTGCACTCAATTATTAATTCTACGTTATTTGAGGTGGCGTTGGCGGCACTTGATATGACTATGTCTGGGCGTATTTCGGCGTGGTTTCTATTTTGATAAGTTGGTTGGTAGATGAAGGTTTTGGGGGTGTTTTCATGGATGGCAAGAGTAGTTTGTCGACCCAATTCTACCAATGAATTACCATCACGACTGGCCGAAAGTTGAAATCCTAGTTTTTCGAATTCTGATAATGATACTGTGATTATCCAAATCTCGTAGATTTGCCAGCGAAATTTCCAAAATGGAAGTTCTATAAGATTTGATGCTATCAATTCAATGTCGACAGGGTCAAATGCTATGGAAACAGCTGAAAGCTTTTCTTGATAATCTTTGTGCCCAGTAACACTGCTCGCTTGGCTCCGTGGTAATTTTTTTGTATTGTTGCCAATATAATAGTTGTTGAGGCCTTTGAAAATTCCTTCGAATTCTGAGCCGAGTCGATCTCTCGCACTCGCGAGGATTCTAAATATTTCGATCCCATTCCAGTCGTAATCACTGCTAAGAAGTCCACTATGATTAGGCTTAAAAACGTCATGGGCCAACCAATTCATGATGTCATTCTTTGTGCTAAACATTAGGTCGAATGAGGGTTGTATTCGGGTCTTTATTTCATCAAATAATCTGAAATTTTCGAGACATAGACTAATTGAATCTTGCCCTAAGCCTATTTCCCATTCGATTTTGTTGCTATTTTTTGATCGCAGAAAATTGGTGCGACTGCAGTAGTCGAATATGTCGCGATACATCTTTGATAATGGCTCCGCTATCTCGAGTAGAGCTCGGAGATATTGTTCAGCGGAAACGTTTTGCGCACTTAGTGCTTCTAGAAATTTGCCGGGTGGCAGTCCAAGAATTCTCTTCAGATCATTATAAAGCGCAGAGTCACGACCTAGATCTGGTTTGAAGTCAAAATTTCTGTTTGTAGTTAGATGTCTGTGCAGTTCTGCAGCGGTCTTAATCATGGGCGTTCCTTCAAGTGTTATTGGTTTAAAAAAACGAACCTGTCCAGTGGTTTTAATTATGAAGTCAATGGCGCAGTGGTTAGTTGTCTAGGTCATATTTTATTTCGACTTATTCTATTCTGGGAATGGCCCGCACGCGCCAATGAATCTGCCATCGGTACGGCTATCGATACCACCATCTTCCCCGATATAAACATCAGTATTTCGCCATTTCGGCTTAACCCGGATGCAATGAGATTTCCCTCCGTTGTTCCAGTCGAACTCCATAAAAAACTGGCTGTTCGGGAAAATATGTCCTGCACCACCAGTAACTTCACCCGGGTAGATCTCGCCTTTTGAGATGTCGTGTTGAACATTCAAAATGTAACCGAGGCGCCCTTGTCCCTTCTCAGAGAAGTGGAAGCTCACTTGTGGAGTCGCGACATACCAAAAGGCGATGGGTGCAAGTAACAACGCCACCGCCCAGCGCGAGAAATGCCGTTTTGATTTATTTGCAGACGTGGTCACGTGTGCCGTCCCCCCAGCTTGAAAGTGGTAGTGCTAAAACTTCATTCATAACCATCTTTGCCGTAATCCCTCCATTGGGGAGCTGCTTGTAGAGTTTGACTCCAATACTGATCGAGACTCGGTCGCCGATGTCGTCCCAAGCTCGCATGCCTTCGATGTCTGCTGAGCGGTGAGGTCCTTTTCGTTCGTTCCATTTCTGAATTTTCCGAAGGGAGTCTGATGCCACCTGCTCAAGCCCCGCGCCGTCCAGAAGAACCTCTTCAGAAAGGCCTCCGAAGCGCCCAACGTAGCCATAGTGAATGTTCGACCAGATGTCGTAGAAGTAATCGACCTGACCTTGCTTCTGCCAAGGACCACCGAACTTTTGTCCAATTGTCACCTTATGATCCCAAGGCCGATTTTGACCTACCCGCTCAGCCCAAAGGCCCATTGCAGTGACAGTGTTAGCAAGTGCAATTGCTTGGAAATTAGGGGGGGCAAGGCGTGCATACAAAGGTAGCTTTTGAAATTCTGCGTTTTCGGCTGCTGCGTCGAAGCTCAACAGCTTTTTCATTTTGAGCACGGAGGGATGGGTGATGTTTCGGTTCATTTCCCCGGCGATATAGCTGGCCACCTGTTCCATCAAGTCAGGGTCTTTGCACGTGACGGCAGCTTTGGGTTCAGGCTTTGTCTTGGGCTTTTTCGGGGTGGGTTTGGGCGTTACAAGAGCGTTTGCGGCTACTGCTTTCTCTTTTAATTTTGGGTCAACGAGCAGCGTGGCCATTTTCTCATCATCCACAGTGCCATCTGGACGGAACGCGCCGAGCGCCATGAAGTTGATGATGGTCGCACCACCCGCATCACCCATGGCAAAACCACCACCTACATCGCCTGACCCGGAAATGATCGTCCCGCCGTGGCTAGTCGGACTGCCCAAGTGGGCCATGGGGCGCCCGTTCACCTGAATGGATGGGAATCCTGTGGTGATCACAGCTCCACAGCCACAGGTATCGCCAACGCGAGCAGATCCCATGAAGTTAATGTTTACGTCGCCACTGGCGGAAGCAATCGGTGTAGTGGCGTGACCGGGCAATGGGCAGACATGCTTGTCACCCAATCGAGCGGAGGGAGTCATACGGCATCCTTGTCGTGCAATAAAAATGTCAAAGCGTGAGACTGAAAGTGCTTTTCACACTTCGGGAGATTACCGCACCGGCTGCGGCGAGTCTTTAGGAACGATCTTGGTTTATGTTTTTGGCCGGTTGGTTTTATTCGAAAACTATCGGCCAGGAGTCGCAGTCATTGGCCGATAGCAGACGCGTTAGATATTCTTCCTTTGTGGCTGCGACATGACCGCCACAAAGGGATTACCCCTCAATCCACCGGCACAACTTTATCCAGTGCTTTATTCACCGCCAGTTCCCCCAGCATCACCACTTGCGCAATCCCCAGCGCAGTTTTGCGTTGGCCTGGGTCCAGGAGGGCGGCGAAGTTGCAGAGCATTTCGGTGGCTGAGCTGAGCGATTCGCTGGCGTTAACGAGTAGGGACTCGCTGTCGTAGTCGGCGTTGGCCAGAAACATGGGAACGTGTTTTTTGTCGCTGCCCATGATGCGCTGGGTTGGCGTCAGGTAGTAGTCGAGGGCGCGTTCGGCGGCTTCGTGGAATTTCCTGGAATCGGGAGATTCGTACGGGGAGGCCGGATCTGTTTCCGGGGGATTCGGCGTTGGTTTGAACATAGATGAAGCTCCATATGGGACTTAAGGAGCCATCACCTTCGCTACCAAACGAAAGGTGGTGGCCATACGAAGGTTGGTAGACCGGCCCATATGGAAAATCCGGCGCGCCCGAGGACGCCCTGCGCATGGCCACCATAAGACAAACGCTGAAAGAGCATCTGCGTACGGTGACGTTATGCGTCATATGGAAGCGGGCTACCAAACCCCATCACTGTTGTTCAGTGACCCGGAAACGATAAAACCTGCATCCCAGACGCACAAGCCGGCGGATTCTGGCGCAGTCGTAGGCAATGGCGCAAGAAGTTGTAGCCTCAAGCAAGTAACGCGACGTGTCTTTTAAACAACCACAAAAAACTCCTAAACACGCCTCATCAACACGCCGTTCAAAATGACATTCGTCGGCCCGCCCTCCAGCTCAGGCAATGGCCTGGAACCCTCACGCCCGGGCACGCACCAACACTAGGTTGCAACCCAAAAAAGACGAGGAGGGATACCCATGTCACTTCAACCCATTTTGTTTCTGGGTGGCTCCGGCGCCATCGGCCACCGTTCTGCCAAAGCCCTGCGCGCCGCCCACCCCGACGTACCGTTGCTGATCGGCGGCCGCGACCTGGCCAAGGCTCAACAAGCCGCCGAGGAAATGGGCGGGGCGCAGGGCGTGGTCATTGATCCTGCGGCCGATGATCTGGGACTGGGCGATCGCCCGGTCAGCGCCGTGGCGGTTTTCTATATGGATCATTCCCTGGCCGGGTTGCGTTTCGCGCAGCAGCGCAAGGTGCCGCACCTGAGCATTTCGTCCGGCATTTTCGAGATTGCGCCGCAAATCGCCAGTTACATCCATCGCCCTGACGCATCTGCCATCGTGCTGGGTTACGAGTGGATGGTCGGTGCAACGACGGTGGCGGCGCTGCACATTGCTGAGGCGTTTGCCCGGGTGCGCGATATTCGCATTGATGCGTTGGTTGACGAGCAGGACGGCGGCGGGCCGACCGTGGCCAAAGATTTTGAACACTTGAGCAAAATGCTGCCCGCCGCCCTGACGCGGCGCGATGGCAATTACGTCTGGCGTGAAGGTGAGGAGCAGAACGTCAGCTTCCGTGCGCTGGATGGCACGTCGATGCAAGCCTCTGGCTTCTCGTCCATCGATGTGACCGGGCTGGCTGCCGCCACCGATGCGCCCAATGTGCAGTTCAATCTGGCCAGCGGGGTGAGCTCTTCGCGACGCGCGGGTCGGCCGATGTCGACCGAGATCCTCATCGAAATGGTCGGCGAGGATCGCAAGGGGCGGGCGTTGCACACACGGCATGCCGTCGTTCACCCGGCAGGCGCCGCAGCGTTGACAGGGCTCAGCGTCGCCATGTTATTGGAACGACTGCTTGGGCTGGATGGCAAACCACCCACTCCGGCAGGTCTGTACTTCCCTTATCAGTTGCTCGATGCCGGTGCGTATCTGAAGCGTTTGAGTAAAGAGGGCGGTGAGCTGCTGGAATTAAAAATGCACTAAGGCAAGTTTCCTTCGTTAATGCCGAGCGTTCTGATAGATCCGCTGGCAAGCCTTGATGTGCTCGCCAGCGGACCTTTGCCCTTAAGGCGACTGCCAAGCCCCACCATCTGCCACCGGCACCTCACCCAGATCATAAGGGTTGATCCCTTCAAGACAACCCACATTGAAACCAAACTCATGCGGATTGGTACTGCGCCGATGGTGGGTGTAAATACCGCAATTCCCGCAGAAAAAATGCTCGGCCACTTGCTGGCCAAAGCTGTACTTCAGCAATGCAGATTCACCGCGAATCACCTTCAGATCCGCCGCCGGCACCGCCGCCACAATCGCACCTCGGCGTTTGCAGAACGAGCAGTCGCAGCGGTGCGGCGGGGGCAGGCCGTCGGGCAAATGGATTTCGAGGATGACCGCACCGCAATGGCAACTCGCGCGGTGGTCGCAACGGATCAGCGTGTTGCCGATTTGTTTGAGCATGACTATGCCTCCATCCAGTCCACCGTTGCCGTTTCGCGCCATTTCACGTCGGTGATGCCGAAGCGCTCGGCCTGGGGTTTGGAGATGACTTTCAACGGTGGTTTGCCGGGTTTGGGAATCGGCGCGATGCCGGCATCGCAACTCGCCCAATGCCAGGCATCGGCATTGCGCATGGTTTTTGCGCGGATGACGAATGATCTTGGCTGGCCGTGAAGTTTGTATTCGATGACGAAGATGTCGACGTTGCTCATGAGTTCCTCCTTACGCTCATACGCAAATGAGTTTTGCCGACGAAAAAAATTCAAAGGATTTTGCGCTGTTTGTTTTTGCTGGGGTCAGGCACCCGAATCAAGCAGGCGCTGCGTCAGCAGAAGATTTTTTGAACACTGTTTCGTTAGCGCAGCCCAATGCCTATAGGTCTCGGAGGAGTGCGCCATGAACGAGGCAAGGTCCTGGGGCTGATCGTGTGGGGTGTTGCCGGCCCACGCGGTATCAAGCAAGGCCCCTCGTCACCGGAGCACAGCAAGGGCTAAGTGGTGAACAAAACGATCAGTGCAAAGCATCTGAACATCCAACTTCGGCGCAACGATGAAGACGGCCTGTTCAAATGGTTGCTTGCCAGTTTCTTGATGGGTAAGCGAATACAGGCCGAAATTGCCGCGCAAGCTTATCGGGTGATCGTCGATCAACACGGCCGCGACACGCCTCGCAAGCTCGCGCATTGCAGCCATCGTGAATTGGTGGCTATGCTCGGGGAGGCGCATTACGTGCGTTATGACGAGACCACGGCGGAGCGCCTGCTGGCGTTGGCACGCCGGCTTAACGACGAATATGCGGGCAAGGTCAGCAATATGCTGGAGGCGAGTACTGACCGTCAGGCTTTCGAAAAACGCCTGGCGGAATTTGATGGCATCGGTCCGAAAACCGTGGAGATTTTCATGCGGGAGGCGAGTGCGGTGCTTTTTTAATCGACTCGGTGACGGGTTACCTTTCCTAAGGAGAAGGTCATGAAAAAGATATGCGCATGTCTAGGTATTTGTTCGATGTTTTTATTGCAGGGCTGCTTTGAAAGCCCGCATGACTCACCCAACAAGGACGGTGACAAGAGCAAGGCCTCGTTGCAGATACAGCAGGGCAAAACGGACGAAAACAAATAGCTTCATTCCTGGCCAGAGAAGAATGTCGCAAGGGGATGCGGCTCAGTAGTGCCGCAAATTTCGGGCAGTGGCCAAACTCTGGTCACTGCCTGCCTCATTTCTCAGCTACCTGACTCGCCCGCGAGCGCGATTGATCGACAGAAGGCAAATCCCCACCAGCAAGGCTGCGCCTGCAACCAGCAGCGCAGAAGGACGCATTGGCTGGGGCGTGCCGTGTTTACGCCGCTGGGAGAGCGGCATTGCACGGGTTTGAGTGGGCATTTCGTCGAGCGTCCGGAGTGGCGCGACGGACTCTTCCTGATAGGGCACTTCCTCAATACTCAAACGCAGGCCGTCTGTCAGTTCCAGGGAGAGCGAAGTAATCGTTCCAACAATTCTGTCCGGATAAACTGGTTCGCCATTGGGATCGAGTTGGTCATACAGGAAATTCTGCCCTTCGAGCCAGCCCACGGCCGTCTGCAACTCGGGGCCCAGGTAATACTTGCCGTCGAGGAAAAATCCAGGGAATTGCGGCGCGCGCTCGACGCTTTCAATGCGATAACGCTCACCCGGTTTCATACCGGTTTCAGGGGCAATCATGGTCAATCCCTCCGCTGTAGGTTCAGCGGTAGAGAACAAGGATCGACCGTCGTTCCATGTAAAAGAGGAAAGGTAGCGGTTGTCCCGGAACGGATCTGTAACAGGCGAAAACAACTTCGCCCGACCAAGGCCGGGCGAAGCGGTGTGGCGCTAGCTCAATCAGTAATCCCAAATCGCCGGAATCCAGCGGAACGCTTCACCATTGATGGCAACACGGCCGACCGACGGGAAGGGCAAGTGTGTGGCGACAAACAGCTCGCCGCTGGCGGCCGCTTCCTGCAGCAAGCGCACACGCACGCGCACCGCTTCATCGGGATCGTGCTCGAAGCCGTTGTGCCAGTCCGGGTGATCGAAGGCCACCGGGAACAGGGCGTCGCCGGCGAAGGTCAAGCGTTCCTCGCCGGAGGTCACGTAGACCACGCAATGGCCCGGGGTGTGACCGCCGGTGAGTTTGGCGACCACGCCGGGAGCGACTTCGAACTCATTTTCGAAGATGCGCAGTTTGCTTTGGTACTGCTGGACGAACGCGTTGGCGGTCGAGCGCAATACATCCGGCACCGGTGCGGGCATGTCGGTGCAGGTGAAGTCCGGCGAGGTCCAGAAGTCGACTTCGGTGGCGGTGACGTGGATGCGCACGTCGTCGCGCAGACGGTTTCTCACCGTGTCGACGAGCAGTCCGCCGATGTGGTCCATGTGCATGTGGGTGATGACGATATCGGTGACGTCTGCGAGGTCGATGCCGGCCGCCGCGAGGCGTTTGGGAAACTGCCCGGCGCGGGGGAAACCGGGGAACTGGCCGCCAAGTCCGGCGTCGACGAGGATCACCTGTTCGCCGCTGCGCACCACCAGCACATTGAGTGCCCAGTCGAACGCGTCGGGGCCCAAGTACATCTCTTTGAACCACTCAGCGCGGTCGGCAGGATCGGCGTTGGTCGACATGGTCTGGGTCGGCAGCGGCAGGACGCCGTCGCTGATTACCATCACGTCGATGTCACCGAGGCGCAGCGCGTAGCGCGACGGCACCAGCTCTTCGGTCGGGGTTTGCAGGGTGGCGCTGTTGGCGGTGAAGGAATCCAGATGCATGGTCATGGTGTTCTCCTTTTTATCAGGCAAGACATCGGTTCTTGGGCGCTCGGGGCAGATCAGGCCACCGGAATCGCCGGGTCGGCAGCGGCCAGAGCGGCGCTACGCTCGGCGACCGGCGGGTAGATCCACACGCTGTTGATTTGCGTCTTCAGTTCCTTGGCTTCGTCTTTCACCAGTTTCAGCTGGCGATCCCAGCCCTCGGTGTACACCGCGCCCCAGGCACCCAGGTCGAGGCAGGTGACGTACTTCGGTTGACGGTATGTGGTCGGCGCGACTCCGAGCAGATCGGCGATGGCGTTGTTGCCGGCATGACGGCCGAGGCTGATGGCGTGCTGGCAGGACATCACCGAGAAGTTGCCGACGTCATCGGTGGCGGCACGGGCGACGTCACCGGCGGCGAACACGTGCTCAAGGCCTTGCACTTTGAGGTTGCCATCGACGTGCAACCGACCCTGACCATCGCGCTCGGCGTTGAGCTGTTCAGTCAACGGACTGGCGCGGAAACCCACGGTCCAGATCACCGTGTTGCTCTCGATGTGGCGACCGTCGGCGAGGGTGACGCCGTTGGCATCCACAGCAGCGACCGTGGCGTCGACGATCCACTCGATACCCAGTTCTTTGGAGGCCTCGATGATGGACGGGCGGATACCGTCGCCCATGGTCGCGGCGATGTCTTTGCTGCGGTCGACGATGATCACCCGAACGTCTTGATCGTCACCGAGAATGGCGCGCAGACGGCTCGGCATTTCGGTCGCGGTTTCGATCCCGGTGAAGCCACCCCCGGCGATGACGACGGTATTGCGGGCCTTGCTGACCGGTTGACTGGCCAACGAAATCAGGTGACGTTCCAGGCGCGCCGACGATTCGATCTGGTCGACGTCGAACGCATGTTCTTTCAGACCCGGCACTGGCGGACGGGCCAGTTGGCTGCCGCTGGCCAGCACCAGTCGATCGTAAGAAAGCTCACCCGGGCGACCGCTTTCATCGCGATAACCAACGCGACGTGCCTGGCCGTCGATGCTCTCGGCGGTGCCTTGGACGAAACGCACACCGACCGCAGCGAACAGTGCATCCAGCGGCGCGTACATGTTGTGCACATCGGGTTCGTAGAAACGCGGGCGGATGCGCAGTTCGGCTTGCGGGGCGAGCAGTGTGATCTCCACGTCGTGACGGTCATGCATATCCAGCAAACGCGCGGCGCTCAATGTGCTCCACAGCCCGCCGAACCCTGCACCGATCACCAATAATTGCTGTTTCATAATGTGCTCCCTGACGCTGATGGATGGATAAACCCGAGTCGTTTTCGACTCTGGCGTGACGTTACTGGCCACCGCAAACTGCTTGCCGTACTGCATGGCGCTTAATCGCCCGCTGTCGAAAACGATGTTATGGCGTGGGGGCTGCGGGCGCAGTTGTCCATCGGTGTGCGTCGATTACGCATGCGTTGAAGGGGGGTATACGAAGGTATCGAACGGTAGGAGCTGCCGAAGGCTGCGATTTGTTGATCTTGTTTTTAAAAGGCAACATCAAAAGATCGCAGCCTTCGGCAGCTCCTACACGGGAGGGGTTCTATTCAGGGCTTGTTTGATATGGCTGAGCAAGTCATCGGCCTGGAAGGGCTTGGGCAGGCAAGCCACCACTCCGGGGACTCGGGTGTTCACGTCATCGGGATGAGCAGTGACGAAAATCACCGGAATGCGCCAGCCTTGCGCGTGCAACGCCTCATTGAGTTGCAGGCCGCTCATGCCGGGCATCTGGATATCGGAAATCAGGCAGTGCGCCTGCTCGGGCCCTGTTGATTCAAGGAAGGTGCGGGCGTCGGGAAAGGTCCGTACCCGATAACCGCTGGCGCGCAACAAGCTTTCCAGCGCACTGCGAATGGCCTCGTTGTCGTCAACCACTGCAATGACAACCGTGTTGTGCATAGGGCTCCCTGACCGGATGGGCATGCGTGACGACTCCTGTCGTTCTTGCACCATACGCCGTCCGCGCTGGGGCAAAACTATACCTAGGTATAGCGCGTCGAGACCCTTTGATAGTCAGCGCTTCCGGCGATCAGCCTTCACGAGTGAAGCGACTACGGTAATCACGCGGAGAAATCGACAGGTGACGCTGGAAGCAGGCGCGCAGACGCTCTTCATCACCGAAACCGCAGAGGCGCGCGACCTTGCCGATGTTGTGCGCCGAGTTTTCCAACAGACGCTTGGCCGCTTCGAGGCGGAACAGTTCGATGGCTTTGGATGGCGTGCGGCCGGTGTTCTGTTTGTAGACCCGGGTAAAATTGCGCAGGCTCATTCTGGCCTGCTCGGCGAGACGCTCCACACTCAGTTTGGGATCGCCGAGGTTGTCCATCAGCCAAAGGTGCAGCGGCTCGAACAATGGGCTGTCCTGCACCTGCGCTTGCAGCAACGTGCTGTATTGCGCCTGACCACCGGGCCGCTTGAGGTACACCACCAGTTCGCGGGCGACCTGCAAAGCCACTTCGCGGCCGGCATCCGCCTCGACCAGCGCCAGCGCCAGATCGATACCGGCCGTGACACCCGCCGATGTCCACACCGCCCCTTGCTGGATGAAAATCGCATCGGCATCCACTTCGATCGTCGGGAAGCGTTCGCGCAACGTCTCGCACATGGCCCAATGCGTTGCGGCGCGACAGCCGTCGAGCAGGCCAGCCTTGGCCAGCAGGAACGCGCCGCTGCACACCGAGACCACGCGTTGCGCGCTCGGCGCCTCGCGACGCAGCCAGTCGGTCAGTTGGCCATGCTCGTTGAGGGACTGGCAGATGTCCGGGGCACCGGGGACGACGAGGGTATCCAGTGCGGCCATGTTCAGATCGCGTAGCGCGCGGGTGTCGACGGCCAAACCTTCGACGGTGTGCACCAAGCCGCCTCCAAGGCTGGCGGTGTGCAGCTGATAACCCGCTTGACCGCGTTCGGCCATTGCTTTGCTCGCGGCCCAGAACACCGTTTGTGCACCGCTGAGGTCGAGCAGGCTCATTCGCGGGTAGGCGATGAAAACCACGTCGCGTGATTGCGCGGTAGAAGTGCCGGGCTGCGGGGAAACACTGGACATCGAAATCTGCCTGTTCAATCGGCTGAAGCGGGGCGGTTACGGCATGGCCGATATTCAGGGTTTTCTGGCCTGTCGGCAACGCGCGCCGACTGCTAGCCTGCTGCGCGACCGTTTGGCTGGCATCTGGCTGCGTTTGCCATCATGGACTAGATTTATTCACCTGCACATCGCACGCGTTGCGATCTCGCCGAGGAGACAGCATGACCCTGTGGTCGCATTCCAGCCCCAGCACCACCCCGCCGACGTTGCGCGAGCCAGTGGTTTATGTGGTCGACGACGACGCCTCGATGCGCCAGGCCCTCGACGGTTTACTGCGCTCCATTGGCCTGCAGGTGCAGACCTTCGAAACCTCTCAGGATTTTCTCGCCGCGGCCAAACGTGACGTGCCCGGTTGCCTGGTGCTCGATGTGCGCCTGCGCGGTGAAAGCGGCCTGACTTTTCAGGAGCAGATGGAAAAGACCGGCGTGCGTATTCCTATCGTATTCATGACCGGTCACGGCGACATCGCCATGACCGTCAAAGCGATGAAGGCCGGTGCGGTGGACTTTCTCGCCAAGCCGTTTCGCGATCAGGACATGCTCGACGCCGTCGCCAGCGCGTTGGCCCGCGACAGTGCGCGGTTGGTTGCCGAGCAGTCTGGTGCGGTTATACGCCTGGCCTACGAGACGCTGACCGTGCGTGAGCGCGAGGTGCTCAGCTTCGTCATCGGCGGGCTGATGAACAAGCAGATCGCGGCGCAGCTCAACCTCAGCGAAGTGACGGTGAAAGTCCATCGCAGCCAGGTGATGAAAAAGCTGTCAGCCCGCTCAGTGGCGGATCTGGTGCGTATCGCCGAAGCCCTGGGCATCGAGCCGGCGCGCCGCAACGGTTGAACAGCAACCCTATGACGGTGTCGACACAGATGGCCAGCAAAAAGCAGATGTTGTGGGACGACGGCGAGCGGGTGTTTGCTCGCGAACTCGACCAGAGAGAGGGTCGTCGCAGTGTTCTGGTGATGCGCCCGGCCCACGCTCAACCGCTGCCCGCGACCCTTGATCGCCTGGCGCATGAATACAGCCTCAAGGACGATCTCAATGCTGAATGGGCGCTGCAACCGCAAGCCCTTGAACGCGCAGGCGCAACGACACGCCTGTTATTCGACGATCCCGGCGGCGAGCCGCTGTCGCGCTTGCTGATCGCGCCGCTGGACACCGAGACCGGCCTGTTGCTGGCGATCAACATCGCCGTGGCGCTGGGCCGCCTGCACCAGTGCGGTCTGGTGCACAAAGATCTCAAGCCGCAACACATGCTGGTCAATTGCAGCGACGGCCAGGCACGCCTGACCGGCTTCGGCCTCGCCTCACGTCTGCCCCGTGAACGGCAAGCGCCGGAGCCGCCGGAAACCATCGCTGGCACCCTGGCCTACATGGCACCGGAACAAACCGGGCGGATGAATCGCTCGATCGATTCGCGCAGTGATCTGTATGCCTTTGGCGTATCCCTTTATCAAATGCTCACCGGCTCGCTGCCGTTCAGCGCCAATGATCCGATGGAATGGGTGCATTGCCACATCGCGCGCTTACCGATGCCAGCGTGCGAACGGGTGGCCACCGTGCCGGCGATGCTCTCGCGGGTGGTCATGAAGTTGCTCGCCAAGACCGCTGAGGAACGCTATCAAACCGCTGCCGGGGTCGAGCATGACCTGCGCCGTTGCCTGAACGATTGGCAGCGTGCCCGGCACATCGAGACTTTCACGCTGAACGAGCAGGGCGCGATCGATCGCCTGTTGATCCCGGAGAAACTCTACGGGCGCGAGCGCGAAGTGCAAACGCTGATCGATGCGTTCGCACACGTAGTGCAGAGCCAATCGCCAAAACTGGTGCTGGTGTCCGGTTACTCAGGCATCGGCAAGTCCTCGGTGGTCAGCGAGTTGCATAAAGTGCTGGTGCCGTCGCGGGGGCTGTTCGCCTCCGGCAAGTTCGACCAGTACAAGCGCGATATTCCCTATGCGACGCTGGTTCAGGCCTTTCAAGGACTGGTGCGCACGCTGCTGGGCAAGCGCCGCGAAGTGCTCGTTGAATGGCGTGCGGCGCTTTTACAGGCGCTGTCACCGAATGCGCGGTTGATGACCGAATTGATCCCCGAACTCAAGCTGATTATCGGCGAGCCACCACCGGTGCCGGAGCTTGAACCGCAACAGGCGCAGCAACGTTTCATGCGAGTGTTGCAGCGCTTTATCAGCGTGTTTGCCCGACCGGAACACCCGTTGGCGCTGTTCCTCGATGACCTGCAATGGCTGGATGCGGCGACGCTGGATCTGCTCGAAGAACTGCTGACCCGTGCCGAGGTTGGCCACCTGCTGTTGGTCGGCGCCTACCGCAATAACGAGGTCGATGCCGACCATCCGCTCAGCAGCAAACTCAAAGCCATTCGTAGTGCCGGCGCGCACATCGACGAGATTCGCCTGACCCCGCTTGCCGGTGTGCACATCGAACAACTGATCGCCGAATCCTTGCGCTGCCCACCCGCGAGCATCGTCACCCTGGCGCGGCTGGTGCTGGACAAGACCGGCGGTAATCCGTTTTTCGTCATCCAGTTTCTCCAGGCCCTCGCCGAGGAGGAACTGCTGATTTACGACCATCAATTCAACCGTTGGCGCTGGGATCTGGAGCTGATCAACGGCAAAGGCTACACCGACAACGTTGTCGATCTGATGGTCGGCAAGCTTGCGCGTTTGCCACTGGAAACCCGGCAGGCCCTGCAACAGCTGGCGTGTCTGGGGAACGTCGCGCGGATCGACACGCTGGCCACTGTGCTCGATCTGTCCCCGGCTCGCGTGCACGCGGCGCTGTGGCCGGCGGTGCGCCAGGATCTGGTTGAACGTCTGGACGGTGCCTGTGCGTTTGCTCACGACCGTGTGCACGAGGCGGCTTACTCGCTGATCGCCGAAGCCGAACGTGCGCAGACGCATTTGCGCATTGGCCGGCTGTTGGCGCTGCAAACGTCGGACGAAGGCCGCGAAGAGGCAATCTTTGAAATTGTCGGCCAGCTCAATCGCGGCGCCAGCCTGATCAGCGCCCGTGCCGAACGTGAGCAGTTGGCCGAATTCAACCTGCTCGCCGGTCAGCGCGCCAAGGCTTCGACCGCTTACACCTCTGCGTTGACCTATTTGGGCGCGGGCGCGACGGTGCTTGGCGAACAAGGCTATGACAGCCGCCATGAGTTGGCGTTTGCCCTGGAGCTGAACCGCGCCGAGTGCGAATTTCTTACCGGACAATTGGCGCTGGCCGACGCCCGACTACAGGTTCTGGCCGAGCGCGCGGCAACCACAGTGGAGCGCGCGGCGGTGACCTGTCTGCACATGGATGTCTACCTTTTGCTCGATCGCAGCGACCGCGCGGTTGCCGTCTGCCTGGCCTATCTGCGTCAGGTTGGCATCGACTGGACGGCACATCCGGACGATCAGCAAGTACGCCGGGAATACCAGCAGATCTGGGTGCAACTGGGTGAGCGCAGCATCGAACAACTGATCGACTTGCCGTTGATGGAAGATCCGGCCTCACTGGTGACGCTGGATGCGTTGAGCAAGCTGTTCGCACCGGCGTTGCAGTCGGACGCCAACCTTGCCTGCCTGACCATTTGCAAAGCGGTCAGCCTGAGCCTGCAACATGGCAATTGCGATGCCTCTTGCGTGCTTTATGCCAACGTCGCCCGCGTCGCCGGGCGGCGCTTCGGCGACTATGCCGCTGGCTACCACTTTGGCCGTTTGGGGTGTGATCTGGTCGACCGACGTGGCCTGACACGCTACGAGGCGAGCACTTATCTGTGCTTCTCGATCTTCGTGGTGCGCTGGATGCGCCCGGTGCGCGAGTGCCGCGAATTGCTGCGCCGTGCACTCAGCGCCGCCAACCGCATCGGCGATTTGCCCTACGCGGCGTATGCCGGCAACAGCCTGATTTCTGACCTGCTGTTTATTGGCGAACCGCTGGCGGAGGTGCAGGTTCAGGCCGAAGCGGGGCTGGCCTACGCGCAGAAAATCCGCTTCGGGCTGGTGGTGAACTTCATGAGTTGCCAACGAGCATTGATCCGCATGCTGCGCGGGCAGACTGTGGAATTTGGCAGTTTCAACGATGAACAATTTGATGAAACGCGCTTCGAGGCGAAACTCGCTGCGCCTGATCTGGCGTTGGCCCGTGGCAAATATTGGGTGCGCAAGTTGCAGGCGCGCTATCTGGCCGGGGATTACGCGGCAGCGGCTGATTGCGCGGCTCAGGCCCGGGAATTGATGTGGGTAATTTCTTCGTTTTTCGAGGAGGCCGAATACCACTTCTACGCAGCGCTGACATTGGCTGTTCATGGCGACGCCGATACCGATCCACTGCAACGCTTGGCAGAGCACCACGATCAACTGCAAATCTGGGCACAACAGTGTGCCGAAACCTTCGCCAGTCATGTAGCGCTGGTCGGTGCCGAAATCGCTCGGGTTGCGGGGCAACCGATCGAAGCAGAGTTGCTGTACGAGCGGGCGATTCAATTGGCGGTGGATAGCGGCTTCGTTCACATTGAGGCTTTGGCCAACGAACTGGCGTCGCGTTTCTACGGTGCTCGCGGTCTGGCGAAAATCGCCCGCGTCTACCTGCAAGACGCGCGCTACGGTTACCTGCGTTGGGGGGCCGATGGCAAGGTGCGGCAACTGGAGCGGCGGCACCGTTTTCTGCGCCAGGAAGACGCGCAGCCGAGCGCGACAGCGACCATCATCACCGCCGTTGAGCATCTGGATCTGGCCACAGTGCTCAAGGTGTCCCAGGCCGTGTCTGGCGAAATTGTTCTCGACCGCTTGATTGAAACGGTCATGCGCACCGCCATCGAACAGGCCGGCGCCGAGCAGGGTGTGCTGATTCTCACCGAAGGCGAGACGCCGTATATCGCCGCGCGAACCCGCATTGGCGACAGCAGCACATTACTCTGCAATGAGCCGATCAACGCAACCGCGCTGGCTGAATCGGTGCTCTACCAGACCCTGCGCACCGGCGAAAACCTATGTTTGGACGATGCCGTCGCCGATCCGGCATTCGCCGCTGATCCGTACATGCAACAGCACGGCGTCCGCTCGATCCTGTGCCTGCCATTGATGAATCAAGGTCGGGTCGCTGGGGCGCTGTACCTGGAAAACAATCTGTCGGCCGGCGTGTTCAGCCCGGTGCGCATTGCCGTTTTGCGGCTGGTCGCTTCACAAGCGGCAATCTCGCTGGACAACGCGCGGCTGTATCGCGACGTCGCCGAGCGTGAAGCAAAGATTCGCCGGCTGGTCGACGCCAACATCATCGGCATCATTGTCTGGAGTGTCGAAGGAGAAATCATCGAGGCCAATGACGCTTTCCTGCGCATGGTCGGTTACCAACGCGATGATCTGCTCTCGGGAAACGTGCATTGGCGCGACATGACCCCGCCGGCACGACGCGCCGAAAGCGAAGCGGCGCTGGCGACGGCGATCCGCACCGGGCGCGCCCAGCCGTTCGAGAAGGAATACATCCGCAAGGACGGCAGTCGGCTGCCAGTGATTGTCGGTCTGGCCGCGTTCGAAGCCAGTCAGCAACAGGGCGTGGCATTCGTGCTTGATTTAAGCGAACGCAAACAGGCGGAAGAACAAGTGCGCGAAGGCGAACGCCGGTATCGCGAGGTGCAAGCGGAATTGGCCCACGCCAACCGCGTGGCGACCATGGGCCAGCTGGCGGCGTCAATCGCTCACGAAGTCAACCAGCCGATCGCCGCCACCGTGACCAATGCCAACGCCGCGTTGCGCTGGCTCGGCGCACAACCACCGAACACCGGTGAAGTCGAACTGGGGCTCAAGCGCATCATCAACGATGGTAACCGCGCGGCCGACGTGCTCGGTCGCATCCGCGCGCTGATCCGCAAGACACCACCGCAACGGCAAGCGCTGGATCTCAATGCGGTGGTGGAGGAGATGGTCGGGTTTACGCGCAGTGAGGCGACTCGATATGGGGCGATGGTGTCCGTGCAACTGGCCAGCGACTTGCCGGCGGTATTGGCCGACCGGGTTGAGTTGCAACAGGTTCTGCTCAATCTGATCGTCAACGGCCTCGAAGCCATGGCGGTGATGGCGGAGGGCGTGCGTCGGCTGTCCATCACCAGCGATGTTGCCGGTGGAAACGTGCGGATTACCGTCAGCGACTCCGGGCCGGGATTTGCCTGCGAGCGCGCGGAAGAAGTCTTCACCGCGTTCTACACCACCAAACCCACCGGACTGGGGATGGGCCTGTCGATCTGCCGCACGATCATTGAGGCGCATGGCGGACGCTTGTGGGCGGAGGCGAATGCGCCTTGTGGGGCGCGGGTTGTGTTGGCGTTGCCGGGGTATAAGCAAAGTCCTTTCGCCGAAGGCGGATGCGATTGAGTTGCCGAGTTATGAGGCACTGCAGCGAACATAGGTTGCAATGTGCGCGAGGTGACCAGTCGGTGTTTATCGTGAACACATAGTTCTCGAATGTCGATATCAGACACGATCATGGCGCAATCAGGCTACTGACTCATCGGGCAGGCCGGGTAAGGTGAGGTGTCTTTAAGTCAAGATAACCTCATAAAGATCATGGGGTTGATAAGAACTGCGGCGGTTGAAGGGGGCTTCTTTCGGGAAGTCCTGCAGGCAACGATGATGATCGTTTGCCCGCATCAATTAGCTTGAATGTCGATCAGCAGAGAATAAAAAAACCAATGATCAGCCCTAACTCCATGGATTCGAGTAGCCAATTGGCGCAGGGCTTCAAGCCTCGTCACGTCACCATGCTGTCCATCGCCGGGATCATCGGCGCCGGTTTGTTCGTAGGTTCAGGGCATGCCATTGCCGCAGCGGGGCCGGCGGTGCTGCTGGCTTATCTGTTCTCCGGTTTGCTGGTGGTGCTGGTCATGCGCATGCTCGGCGAAATGGCGGTGGCCAATCCCGACACCGGCTCGTTTTCGACCTATGCCGACCAGGCGATCGGGCGCTGGGCGGGCTTCACCATCGGCTGGCTCTACTGGTGGTTCTGGGTATTGGTGATTCCCATCGAAGCGTTGGCGGCCGGGCATGTGTTGAATCAATGGTTTCCGCAGGTCGATGCCTGGTTGTTCGCCTTGGGCTCGATCATTGCGCTGGTGGTGACCAACCTGTTCAGCGTGTCCAAGTACGGTGAGTTCGAATTCTGGTTCGCCATGGCCAAGGTTGTGGCGATCATCGGTTTTATCGGTGTCGGTTTTGCCGTGTTGATGGGCTGGATTCCCGACAGGCAAGTCAGCGGGTTGAGCGGGTTGATGGCCGACCACGGCGGATTTGCGCCCAACGGTCTGTCGGCGGTGGTCGGCGCGTTCATCACCATCATGTTCAGTTTCATCGGTACCGAAGCGGTGACCATTGCCGCTGCCGAATCCAACGACCCCTCGCGAAACATTGCCAAGGCCACGCGCTCAGTGATCTGGCGCATCGCCGTGTTCTATTTGTTGTCGATCTTCGTGGTGATCTCCGTGGTGCCGTGGAATGATCCGTTGCTGGCCTCGGTCGGGTCTTATCAGCGCGCGCTGGAAATCATGAACATTCCCCACGCCAAGTTCATGGTCGACGTGGTCGTGCTGATCGCCGTGGCGAGTTGCATGAACTCCTCGATCTACATTGCCTCGCGCATGCTGTACTCGCTGGGCCGGCGAGGCGATGCGCCGAAAATGCTCAAGGCGACTTCCTCGGAAGGTGTTCCGCGCGCAGCGGTCATCGCCAGCACGGTGATCGGTGCGTCGATTACCGTATGGAGCTATTTCATGCCCGCCGGGCTGTTTCAATTCCTGCTGGCCAGCTCCGGCGCGATTGCCTTGCTGGTGTATCTGGCGATCGCGGTATCGCAGTTGCGCATGCGGCGGATTTTGCGTCAGCGCAATGTCGAGCTGACCTTTCGCATGTGGCTGTTTCCATGGCTGACGTGGCTGGTGATCGTGTTTATCTGCGCCGCGCTGGCGGTGATGATGATCACCCCGGAGCATCGCACCGAAGTCACCACCACCATCGGACTGGCACTTGCGATTTCCTTTATCGGCCTGGTGACGTCGCGTCACCCTGCGCCGGCGGCGACGGTCACGTCGGTGGGGTAAAAAATCGGCAGCTCATTGCGCTGAACCTTTCGCTGGCGCCCGGATTTGCGTCAAAGCCTGAACGACATTGGCTGTCATTTTTTCAGGACTGATCGTCCCGTCCAATCGCAACACCGAGGCCGTTTGCGCTGATAACCACGCCTCGTGCCAGGCGCGATTGCGTCCTGAAAAGTCCGGATTGTCGTACTGCGAGGCCCATTCTCGAAAGGAGACATGTATCTCATGCATGTTGCCACCCGGTGCAATCCGCTCTCCAAAGCGTTGCTTTTCCCGTGCCGCCAGCCGTTCGAGGCGAACGGACGTTGGTGTGACAACGAACACAATCAGATCGGCATGGGCAATCAACGCATCCCCCCAATCAATACAAGAACCCGTCAGCACCCAATCGTCGTCACCGAGTTCTTGCTGCATCAATGAAACACGCTCACTGACCGAACGCTTGGTTGTGAACGGAGGATTGGTAGGCATCCAGAAGAAATCGTCGACATCGACCTGGCGTATGCCCAGTAGTAGGGCGAGGTGCTGACCCAAAGTCGTCACGCCCGCACACGAAGCGCCTGTAATGTAGATCCGCAATTCTTCCTCCTTGAGTCTTGGCCGGTTTCGGGGGCAGCAAAATATCAAGATCTCCTTGCGTGTCAGTGCCGCTATTCAGGACTCACGGTTTATCACTGCCGATTCCGCATCCGTATAGTTCTTGCGCCATCAGGCGGTTGGCCATAAACCCTCCTGTTCAGGTCAATGAAGCCGGTGAGTCACCGGCACAAGGAGGAATCATGGACGCCAGCGCAATTCCCGAAGGTTTCGCCCCGTTTACCCGCAGCAGTCCGCTGCTTGATCTGCTTGGTCCGATCTACGCGAAGGGCAGTGGGCTGCAATTGGAACTGGGGTTGTTGACTGACTCACGCCATGCCAATGGCCGGGGCACCTTGCATGGCGGCGTATTGGCGACGTTGGCCGATGTCGGTATGGGTTACGCCATGGCATTTTCCAGCGACCCGCCACAGCCATTGATCACCGCGAGCATGACCCTGGATTATCTCGGCGCGGTAAAAATGAACGAGTGGCTGCAAGTGCGTCTGGAATACTCGAAAAAAGGACGCCAACTGGCGTTCGCCGCCGTCAGCCTGCATGTCGGGGAGCGAACGGTGGCGCGGGCCAGTGCGGTGTTTGCGGTGCCGATGGGTTGAAAAGGCATGGCCATCAAGGCGTTGGTCCACAGACCACAGCATGATGCTGATCGAATGAGTGTTGTCCAGTGGAATGACGGCATGTAGTCGGTAGTGGCTTGCCAACCACTGCTTTCGGCCAATAGCAGACATTCGATTGCGTGCCTCTTCGAACCAACCTGCCGATCTTCACCTAGCGATTGCGGCGTTTCTAGCTACGCTTGCCAGCAAGAGACTGGCGTAAGTACGCCAGCTCTTGAATTGCGGACTCGGGAGCCAACATACATGGATAGCATGCAGGACGTTTACCCATCAGCGACCGTTCTGGTGGTCGACGATACACCCGATAACCTGATGCTGATCGCAGAGTTGCTCAAGGACAAATATCGGGTCAAGGCCGCCAACGGCGGCGAAAAGGCCCTGCGCCTGCTACAGGCAGACCCGCTTCCCGACCTGATCCTGCTGGACATCATGATGCCGGGCCTGTCCGGTTATGACGTTGCCGAGCAGCTCAAGCTTGACGCTCGCATTCGCCACATACCGATCATTTTCCTGACCGCCATGACCGCTACGCAGGACGAGATTCGCGGCTTGAGCCTCGGTGCTGCGGATTACATCACCAAGCCGATCATTCCCCCGGTTCTGATGGCCCGGGTCGAGACTCAGATCAAGCTCAAGGCCGTTGCCGATTTCCTGCGCAATCAGAACGATTTTCTGGAGCAGGAAGTGCAACGGCGCACCCGCGAGGTGATTGCCATCCAGGATGTCACGATCCACGCCATGGCCTCGCTGGCTGAAACCCGTGATAACGAAACCGGCAACCACATTCGCCGCACCCAGCACTACATCAAACGCCTGGCTGAACTGTTGCGCAATCACCCGCGCTTCCGGGACTTCCTCGACGAGGACACCATCAAACTGCTCTTCAAATCGGCACCGCTGCACGATATCGGCAAGATTGGCATTCCTGATCGCATCCTGCTGAAACCGGGACGGCTGACCGCCGAAGAGTTCGAGATCATGAAAACCCACACCACATTGGGACGCGACGCCATCCAGCACGCCGAGGATCAGTTGGGAATAAACGTCGACTTCCTTCATCTGGCCAAGGAAATTGCCTACGGCCACCAGGAAAAATGGGATGGCAGTGGCTATCCACAAGGTGTGGCCACCGATGACATCCCGATCAGCGCCCGATTGATGGCCGTGGCGGATGTCTACGATGCGCTGATCAGTCGCCGCGTGTACAAACCCGGCATGCCCCACGAGCAGGCGGTGAAAATCATCCGCGAAGGCCGCGGCTCGCATTTTGATCCGGACATCTGTGACGCGTTTCTCGCCAATGCCGAACAGTTTCGCGCAATTGCCGAGCGATTTGCCGACAGCGACCAGGACATGGCCAGGCAGTTAGCCCTGCTTGAGCAAATTGCTGATCGTCCCTGAGCCCCGCGCATCACTCTGCACATCCAGCTGAAAGAGGCCGTTTATGAACAGACTGTTCGAGATGCTCGAGCGCCTGTCCCTGCGCAGCAAATTGATCATCGGCTTCGCGGCGTTGATGACATTGATCCTGATACTCGGCGTGCAAAGCCTGCGCACCCAGTATTCGCTCAGGCATGAAATGCAGCAGTTGTACCAACAGGATCTTGCCGGTATCCAGCATGTGCAGGAAGTTCGGGTGCAACTACCGCATCTGTTGCTGGCCATGCAACGGGCGATCGCGACCAATAACGCCGACATCCGCATCAGCGCCAGGGCGCAGATGGACCGCGCCCAAGAGCGCCTCCTCGAAGCGTTGGCGCAGGTGCGTCCAACACTGCGCAGACAGAGCAGCATCAGCAGCCTGCTGGAATTCGAACGGGTATTACAGCGTCTGCAAAAAGATGGCGATGAAGCGTTGGAGTTCGCCGGCAAGGGGTCCTTGGGTCAGGCCTTGATGTTGCTCAACAGTAAGGATTTTCTTGCGTTGGAACAGGGCGGCGACGGGTTGCTCAACCAGATCGAGAAAAACAAGGAAGCCGACATCCACGATACGGCGAAGAACCTCGCTGAGTACGCCCAGCGCAGCAGCATGATCACCTATGTCTTGCTGTTGGGCGGTTCAACGCTGGCTTTGCTGTTGACCTGGCTGGTCAGCTATTCCATTCGTGTGCCGCTCAACCGTGTCCGCGTGGCGGTTGATGAATTGGCGTCGGGCAAGCTGGACGGCCAGATCCCCCACACCGACCTGCGCAACGAAACCGGCGACTTGGCGCGGGCCATTGCCACGCTGCAAGTGGAGGCTTGTCAACTTGAACGCCAGCGTTGGGTGAAAGGCCATGCCTCGCTCCTGCAAGTGGATCTGCAACAGGCAGAGACGCCACAGCAGTTGGCCCAGGCTTTTTTCAGCCGCATCGCGCCCCGTTTGGGCATGTGCCAAGGGGCGCTTTACGTGCTTTATGAGGGCGCGTCGCGCCTGCAATTAGTCGGCGGTTATGCGGTGGACAGTGAGCACCCCTTGCCCGCCGAGCTTGAACTCGGTGAGGGGTTGCTTGGCCAGTGCGCACTGGATCGCCAACCCCGTCAGCTTGATGATCTGCCCGAATCGTTCTGGCATGTGCGCGCGCAGTTGGGCGCAGCAGCCGCCAGCCATCTGATGGTGCAGCCGGTGCTGCGTGGCGAGCGTCTGCTCGGGGTTGTGGAAATGGCTGGCTTTCACTCGCTGGAGGAGAAAGAGGCGTTGCTCTTGCAAGAAGTCCTGCCGAGGCTGGCCGGTGCGATGGCCATTATGGAACGCAGCGAGGCAGCCCAAGCGCTGCTGCAGGAAACACGGCGCCAGGCTGACGAAATGGGCGCGCAAACCTTGCTGCTGGAACACCAGGCCAGAGAGCTGGAGGCCCAGCAGGCAGAACTGCGCGCCACCGAGGCCTGGTACCGCGGCATCATCGAGGCAGCACCGGACGGCATGCTGGTGCTGGGAGCCGACGGCCGCATCCTGATGACCAACCCGCAAATGGACACCTTGTTTGGTTACGCCCCCGGCGAGCTGATTGGCGCCAGCATCGAGCGTCTGGTACCGCAGGCTGCCCGCGAGCGGCATGTCAGGTTACGCGACGGCTTCATTGCCAGCGGCGGAACCCGGCAGATGGGCGGCGATCTGGACGATTTGAGCGGAGTACGCAAAGACGGCAGCCTGTTCTCCGTGGAAATCGGCCTTTCCCATTTGCCCCGCCTCGAGGGTCGTGGCGTCTGTGTGTGCGCCTCGGTGCGCGATGTCAGTGAGCGCCGGGCGATGGAAGCCAGGCTGCGAATTGCCAGCGATCGCCTGAACCTGGCACAAGAGGCCGGTGACATCGGGTTATTCGATGTCGATCTGGTCAGCGGCACAAACTATTGGACTCCTCAGCTTGAAACGCTGTTCGGACTTGAGGCTGGCGGCTTCGGTGGCTCGTTGGCGCACTGGAAGGCGCTGGTGCATCCCGAGGATGTGGCGCGAGTCAGCAGCACCTTCGAGAATGCCGTTCAGAGTGGCGATGATCGCGTCGAGTTCGACTTCCGGATCGTGCGTAAAAACGACGGGCAGGTGCGCACGTTCCGCTCGCTGAATCGCTTCTCACGCACACCTGACGGCAAGCCATTGCGCGCAACCGGCATCAACATCGACGTCACCGCACTGGCAGAGGCTAGGGCTGCAGCGGAAGAGGCCACGCTGGCCAAGAGCGAGTTCCTCGCCAACATGAGCCATGAGATCCGAACACCGATGAACGCCATCATCGGCATGAGCCACTTGGCGCTGCGTACAGAACTGGATAAACGCCAGCGCAACTACATTGAAAAGGTGCACCGATCAGCGGAGAACCTGCTGGGAATCATCAACGACATCCTCGACTTCTCCAAGATCGAGGCCGGCAGGATGAGCCTCGAACACGTGCCTTTCCGCCTGGAGGACGTATTCGACAGCTTCACCTCGATGATTGGCCTGAAGACCGAGGACAAGGGCCTGGAGTTGTTGTTCCAGATCCCGCCCGACTTGCCCACGGCACTGCTGGGCGATCCTCTGCGGTTGGGGCAAGTGCTGATCAACCTGGGCAACAACGCAGCCAAATTCACCGAGCACGGCGAGATCGTGGTCGGAGTGGAAGAAGTGGGGGCGCATACGGACAGTGTGCAACTGCATTTCTGGGTCCGCGACACAGGCATTGGCATGACCGTCGAGCAGTGTTCACGCCTGTTTCAGTCATTCAGCCAGGCGGACAGTTCGATCACCCGCAAATACGGTGGCACCGGGTTGGGGCTGTCTATCTCGAAGAAACTGGTGGAGCTGATGGCCGGCCGAATCTGGGTCGAAAGTGGACCGGGGATCGGCTCCACATTCCATTTCCAGGTGCAACTCGGCGTGCAGCAAAACGTGCAGCCGCGCCGTATGTTCAAGGCCGGCGAACTGCTTGGTATGCGGGTACTGGTCGTGGATGACAACACCAGTGCCCGTGAAATTCTCTCGGGCATGGCGCGCAGCTTTGGCCTGGAAGTGGATGTCGCGCAGAGCGGTAGTCTGGCGCTGCGCATGTTGGCCGACGCCGAGCACAAGGTCCTGCCTTACGATCTGGTCTTGATGGACTGGCGGATGCCCGGCATGGATGGCATGGAGGCCGTGAGCAGAATGCATTCCGCCAGTCTGATGCGCACACCATCGGTCATCATGGTGACCGCTTTTGGCCGCGAAGAAGCCCGCGAAGAAGCCGAACGCCAGGGCCTCCAGTTGCCGGTGATACTGACCAAACCCGTTACGCCGTCCTCGTTACTCGAAGCCATCGGTGTCGTGCTGGGCAGAGACACGAACAGCGATACTCGGGCTGGCGAACGCTCCCTACAGAATGCCGATACCGTCGCCAGTCTCAAGGGAGCGCGGCTGCTTCTGGTCGAAGATAACGAACTGAATCAGGAATTGGCCAGCGAGCTGCTGGAAAGTGTCGGAATACGCTTGCGACTCGCCACGCACGGCCAAGAGGCCTTGGATATCCTCGGCGAGGATGGCGACTTCGATGGCGTGCTGATGGACTGCCAGATGCCAGTGATGGATGGCTACACGGCCACCCGGCAAATTCGCCAGCAACCGCGCTTCAGCACTCTGCCAGTGATCGCCATGACCGCCAACGCCATGGACGGTGACCGCGTGCGTGCGCTCGAATGCGGCATGAACGACCATATCTCCAAGCCACTGAATGTCGAAACCATGTTCGCCACAATGGCAAAGTGGATCAAGCCACGAGCCGCTCAAGCACCACTGAACGCAGTCTTCGCCGATGGCTTGCCAGATCGTCTTGAGGGCATTGATCTGGCGGCGGGTCTCGCCACCTGCATGGGGCGGCGGGATCTCTACTTACGTCTGCTCTGCAAGTTTCGCGATACTCAGACAGACTTTGCCGGGCAATTCCAGGCCGCACGAATCGATCCGGATTCTGGTGCCGCGGGACGGCTGGCGCACAGTTTGCGCGGCACCGCTGGCAACATCGGCGCCAAGGCTGTGGCGCAGGCTTGCACGTTGTTAGAACAGGCCTGCCAGAACGGCGAGCCGGCTACGGTAGTGGAAGCGCTAGCGATGCAGGTCGAGCATTGCTTGCTCCCGACCCTGGCGGCTCTGGCCGACCTTAAAACAAACACGCCGGCCTCCATGGATGGCTACCCGCTGGACGACTCGGCAATCAGCGAGCAACTGAACAGGCTTATTGTTCTTTTGGACGAAGGTGATACGGCGGCTTCGGACGTGCTGGTGGCACTGCGCAATATGCCACTCGATCGAGCGTTGGCAGAACGGCTGGCACTCGCCGCGGCGCAGGTGGAACTGTTCGACTTTGATCGCGCCTTGCAGCTCATTCAGGATAAATGAGTTGGGTAGCAGGTAGCCGCTAATCATTAACTCCCCACGGCGTCACTTTCACTCGACAGTTATCTGCGTTACCGAGTGGCAAAAAACCGCCCGGTGAGCAAGGCGTGGAAAGGTTGCAATCACGTGCTTGCGATCCTGCTGATCATGCAGTTGCTGGGTTTGGCGCTGTACTTCTTTTACCTCGCCTGAGCCTGAACGTTTACGCCAGTTCGTCAGGCACCTTAACGGCCTCGATGCGCGCCGAAATCCATTGCCGACTGTAGGCCAGAACGCCCTGAGCGAGGGCCGTGGGGAAGTGGATAAAGCCGTGGGGCGAGGAGGGCAGCAGGTACATGTCGACCGGCGCCGATTGCGCCCAGCGTTTGGCCATGTCGAGGGTGTCGTCGCGCAGTGGATCGAGTTCACCGGCAAACAGCAGGGCGGGCGGGAAACCGCTGAAGTCGCCGTACAGAGGTGATAACGGTGGCTGACGGCGCTGTTCGTCAGTCATCTCCGGGGTGAGCAGGCGCAGTGCCTCGACCATGCCGGGGCCGTCCAGCACCAGTGTGTCGGCAGGCGCGCTGCGTACGCTTGGGGTTCCGGTCAGGTCGTAGACGCCGTAATACAGCAGCGCGGCGCTGATGCGTTGCAGCAACTCCGGCCACTGCTTGAGCGCCAGCAAGGTCGCCGCGGCCAGATGACCGCCCGCCGACTCACCGACCACCACGACGGGCAGACCGGCAAATTCGGCATCACTCAATACCCCACGAGTGGCGCTGAGGCAGTCTTCCAGCAGACCTTCAAGCGGCGTCGAAACCGCTAATCGATAATCGACCGAGACCACCGTCACCTGACAGGTGTTGACGATGGCGATGTTGAAATTGTCGTCCATCTGCGCATTGCCGATCACCCAGCCGCCACCGTGGAAGTCCAGCACCACGCCTTTTGCCGGACCTTTGGGGCGGATGATCCGCACCGGTACATTCCCCAGCATCTTCTGCTCAGCCGTCAGACCATGCTCGCGCAACTTCCTTGCACCGCCGACCTGACTGACGCGCAACAGTGCCTGAATCAAGCGTGGCGTCAGGCGATTGCGGATCTTGAAACGCGGCAGCCAGGCGAGTTTGCGGTTGAAGGCGCGCACCTGCGCCAACTCGCGCGGGCCTTGCGGCCACGGTGTTTCGGTCCCCCAATTGGCATTGGTCATCAGCGGTTCTTGATCAGGATGGAGAAATTCAACGCGGCGGCCACACACAGCCACGCCAGATACGGAAACAGGATCAGACCAGTGATCAGGTCCAGTTGTATCGCCAGCACCACCATTGCCGCAACCACCAACCACAGCACCGTGAGAATCACCATCGCCGCCAGCACCTGATGCGCGCCGAAGAACACCGGCGTCCACAGTGTGTTCAACGCAATCTGCGCCGCCCACAGCGCCAGCACAGTCTGGCTGCCGGGGATCAGGCTCAAACGGTAACCGGCCCAGGCCAGCAGCAGGTAGATAATCGTCCAGGCCACGGGGAACGCCCAGTTGGGCGGGGTAAAACCGGGTTTGTTCAGTGTTTCGTACCACGGCCCCGGTTTGAACATCACGCCGGTGGCTGCCGCTGCTGCGCAGGCCAGAAGGAAAATAAAAAAGGTCATCGCCGATCCTTGGCTGCAAGCAGCCGGTAAGGGGTTTAAGAAAAGGACGCCCCGGCGCGCGAAAAGTTTGCTATGAAATCCAGATTGACCGGAGAGGCTATTCAATTTGAACTAAAAACTGACCACCGCGTCAGGATAATCAGTTGCCTTTTTCTACTGACGCGGATGACATCATGTACACCTATCACATCGATTACCGATTCAACGGCGAGCCTCGCACCTTTCTGCTTGAACTCAAAGAACAGCAGCTGGCCGAGCACGAGGCCGCGATGCATCTGCTCGAGTTGCACCTGGGCGACGCGGAAAATGGCCTGATCATGCCCACTGCGGATTCGACGGCCGAGGAGATTCTCGAACATGCAGAGCGGGTAGGGATTACGCAAATAACGGTTGTCGGCAAAACCAACTGAAGCGCGAAGCAGACGTTGGCTCATGCGCAAGGTTCTTCGAGCTTAGTTCGAGCTTAGACCGGTATCGCTGCTTCCAGCGCTCCGTGCTCTACGTGCGCGCGCTCTCTATAGAACCGCCAAAACTCATCCGCCGGCATAGCCTTACCAAACAGCCAGCCCTGACCAAACTGCACACCGTGACCGCGCAGGTAATCGCGCTGCGCTTCGGTCTCAATGCCTTCGGCAACGATCTGCAGACGCAGACTCTTGGCCATTTCGATGATGTGGCCGGTCACTGATCCGGTGGCCGCGTCTTGCTCGATGTTATCGACGAACGACTTGTCGATCTTCAGCACATCCAGCGGCAATTGCTGCAAATGCTGAAGACTGGAAAAACCGGTGCCGAAATCGTCGATGGCCGCCAGATAGCCCAGCTCGCGGGCACGATTGACTGTCGTGCGCGCGGCGTCGATCTCGACGAAACCGCGTTCGGTGGCTTCCAGCCAGATCTGCTGTTGCTGCACATCGGCGCGGCGTAATGCGGCCTCCAGCTTCGGCAGAAAGCGGCCGCTGCTGACGTCTTTGGCCGCCAGGTTGATTGCCACGTGCAAGCCGCGCTCCTTGACCAGCAACGGGCCGAGGTCACGCATCACATTGTCGATGACCTGATCGGTGATCGGCAGAATCAAACCGCTGTGCTCGGCCAGGGGGATAAACGCATCGGGGCAGACCCGCGTACCGTCCGGGTGCTGCCAACGCACCAGTGCCTCAGCGCCAACGCAGGCGCCGTCGTCCAAGCGAATAATCGGTTGATAGTGAACGACGAACTCACGGTTGCGCACCGCCAATTGCAATTCGGCCAGCGGCGACAGGCGTTGGCGAGTGCGGCGCACGATCAGCAACACAAGCACGCCGGCGAGTAAACCGCCGATGGGCAGCATCAGCATTTCCCGGCGAACCAAGCCCTGCATCAGCTCATGGCGGGACAGCGCGGCGATCGCCACCCAGTCGCCGCTGTGCACGAGGGTGTAGAGGTAGCCGTCGTCGAGCCCCGAGTGCGGACCAGAATGCACCCGAGCGAGAAAGTGTTCCGCGCCGGGGCGCGAGGCGCTGACCAGTTGCCCGGCAGCGGTGCCGACGGCCAGATGCAGATCCTCATCGAGCGTTACATGCAGGAACTGCTGTGGATCGACCAGCACATTGAACGCGGCGTATTGCAGAGCCATCATCGGCTTGGCCGCGACGATGCGCGACTGCACATCGAGGGATACGCGCACGCCGTCGGCGGTGATGAAGTCTTCCTGCCACGGCACCGCATGCTGGCCGACCGTACCCCACGAACCGCAGGCGTAAATCTCTTCTTCGACGTAACCGATCGACTTCACTGACAGGGTGTTGATGGTCAGCAGCCGCATCTCGTCGATGCTCTCGGGCGTGCAGGGGGCGAGGTTCGAACCGGCGATGCTCTTCAGCGCACCGGCTGCTTCGCTGAAGGTGCCATTGGCGCGGCTGGAGGCCACCGCCGCGAGGGTTTCCAGGCGCTGCTGCGCCGCCGCCAGATTCAACATCCAGGCGACGTAACCCATCAAAAGGAGCGGAAGCAAGACACACGGAAGGCCCAGGAGAACGCTCCCCCAGACAATGCGTTTTTTGTTCATTTGGCGCCACCTTGGCCACAAGGCCTGTGACGTGCGCACAGCACGGCTGTTTTCAGCCACTGCACAATAACGCCGCCGGGATCGGCGGATATTGTTGTAGATCAACTATTCCACTGCCGGCCTTCAATCCCTGTGGTTTGCCACAGGTTTGCGGCAAACCACAGATCTCCAATAGACCAAAGAACCCTGTAGGAGTGAGCCTGCTCGCGATCGCGGTCTATCAGCCACATCATTGCTAAATGACCCACCGTTATCGCGAGCAGGCTCACTCCTACAAAATTTGTGTCAAATCCAGGATATCCAGCAATCCCGAACTCCTGCAGTTTTTGTGTGAAAACCCAGATATCCAGCATCCCGAAGAACCCTGTGGGAGCGAGCTTGCTCGCGAAGGGGCCCTGTCAGCCAACCTCACATTAACTGACCTGCCGCATTCGCGAGCAAGCTCGCTCCCACAGTGTCGCCGCTCGAACTCCACCATCCGACCCTATGGACAATTCACGCACCCCACGGCCCATTCGCGCAGGCATTTCCGTGCAGCGCGAATTTGTCATATTCGGTCTAAATCCGGTGCAGATAGTAGGCAGCCCAACGCTAATCGAAATGAGGCTGCACCGTGTTCCAACGTCTGCTGTGTTCGCTGTCCGTACTTAGCCTGTCCATCGCCGCCGCCAACGCCGCCGAGCCGGTTCTGCTCGACACCCCGCGCCTGAAGGGCATGGACAATTTCCGTGATGTCGCCGGCACCACCACCGCGTACTCCACCGCCCACGACGGCACCATGCGTGCCGGGGTGTTCTACCGCGCCAACGCCGTGACCCCGACCGCGGCAGACCTGGCGATCCTAAACGGCCTCGGCATCAAAACCGTCTACGACCTACGCACCCCGAGCGAAATCGCCGCCACGCCGGACACAATGATCAGCGGCGCGACCTGGCAGAACATCGACATCATCGGCAGCACCACCTCCGGCGCGAACATCACCACCGTCTCGTTCAAAAGCGCCGCCGACGCCATCGCCATGATGGAGCAGACCAACCGTGCCTTCGTCAGCGACGCCGGCATGCGCGGCCAGTTCGGCAAGCTGTTCAATGAACTCGCCAGCGTCGATGCCGCGCAACTGTTCCACTGCACTGCCGGCAAGGACCGCACCGGCTGGACCGCCGCCGTGTTGCAGAGCATCGCCGGTGTCGACAACGCGACCATCATGGCCAACTACCTCGCCACCAACGACTACACCGCCGCCCGCGTCGCCGCCACGTTGAAAGCGATGCCCGCCAGTATGGCCGCCGTGTATGAGCCACTGCTCGGCGTTCAGGCCAGCTACCTGCAGGCCGGCCTCGACGAAGTCACCGCGCAATACGGCAGCATGGACAACTACCTCAAACAGGGCCTCGGCCTGTCGCAGGAAACCATCTACGTCCTGCGCGGCAAACTGGTCGAATACAACAGCCTGCCGGGCCAGGCCGGGCTGATCGGCAACGCCGCAGCCGGTGCCGAATTGCTCCGCCAATTGCAGAACACCAACTTGTCTGGCACCTACAGCGCCTACAACTACTACCTGCAATCGGCCATTGATGCCGGCACCCTCGGCGGTGTCGAATCCCAGGTCGGCGGTCAGGTCCACGCCGACGCCGCCAGCTACCTGCTGCGGCAAAACGCGATGATCGAACAAGCCGCCGCACCGTTCGCCAGCGGCAGCGACCTCAAAGTCGGCCAATACCGCCTCTGGACCACCGCGCTCGCCGGCTACCTCGGCACCGACGGCTCGGCCCACGCCGACAGCAGCAACGAACACAGCCAAGGCCTGATGGTCGGCATCACCCAACGCTTCAGCGAACAACTCAGCGCACGCGGCGGATTCGGCTACAGCAAAGGCACTGTCGGCGGCGCGGGTGGCGAAGCCGACACCGACTTCACCTTCCTCAACGTCGGCGCCCGCTACGGTTTCACCAGCCTCGAACAAGGCCTGTTCCTCGACGCCAACGCCAGCGCCGGCTACATCGACTACGACAGCAAACGCGACCTCGGCGGCGGCCTCGGCACCGCAAAAGGTGACACCCACGGCAACCTCAGCGGCGCCACCGTCGCCCTCGGCTACCGCGCCCCGGTCAACGGCATGACCTTCGAGCCAAGCCTGGGTTTGCGCGTCAGCCACTTAGACCTCAACGGCTTCACAGAGACGGGCAGCGAACTCTCCCTCGACGTCGACGACAACAGCGCCACCCGCCGCAGCGCCGTCGCCAACCTCAACGTCGCCTTCGCCCCAATGGCGATGGGCGCATGGCAACTGGTGCCCGGCGTGCAAGTCGGTTACGAACGCACACTGGGCGACAACCAGGTCGACAGCCAAAGCCACTTGCTGGGCCTCGACATCGAACAACGCGCCGCCTTCGACAACCGCGACCAGTTCAGCGGTGGCGTCAACCTCATGGCCAACCTCGGCGCCCTCAGCCTCGGCGCAGAAGTGGGCGCCAACGGCGGTGGCGACAGCCATGGCTTCAACGGCGGCCTCAAGGCCAGTTACGCGTTCTAAAACACACAAAAAACTGTAGGAGCGAGCCTGCTCGCGAAAGCGCCAGATCAGCCAACACCAAAGTAGACTGACCGACCGCCATCGCCAGCAGGGCTAGCTCCCACAGGTTTTGTGGAATACCGACAATCTCCGGCACACCAGAAATCCTTGTGGGAGCTGGCTTGCCAGCGATTGGGCCAGCCCAGCCAACATCACCATCGACTGACCCACCGCCATCGCTGGCAAGCCAGCTCCCACAGTTTTGTGGCATGCCATCAATCC